>JAPPHW010000389.1:0-17151 GCA_028820945.1 Defluviicoccus sp. | reverse complement strand
CGGGGCCTTGGGCGCCGGGGGCGGGGGGTGGGTCGTGGCCCCCCCCCCCAACTTCCCCCCCCCCCCCCCCCCCGGGGGGGCCGGGGGGGGGGGGCCGGGCCGGTCCCGCGAGCGTCGTTCAGGGATACCGGCGTGAAGCGCAAGTCCTTTCTCTGCTTCGTGGCCCCGTCCGTGGTCTCGATGCTGCTCCTCATCGCGATGCCCCTTGCGGGCGTCGTGTACCTGGCCCTGCACCAGTCCTACGTGAAGACCGAGCTCGTCGAGCTCACCACCGAGGTCCCGCTGTTCGGCGGGCTCAAGCGCCAGGTCACCCGGGTGGTGCCGCAGCCGGTGCTTGACGAGGACGGCCGGGCGATCAGGGTGTGGAAGTTCGTCGGCGGCGACAACATCGTCCACGCGGCCGAGGTCGAGGGGCTGGACGAGATCCTGTCCGGCGCGCGGGAGGTCACGTCGCTTCGCGGTTTCATCTCCGAGCTGCATCGCGAGATCACCAACGTCGACTTCTGGTCGGCGCTCGAGTTCACGCTGCTCTATACCTTCGGCACCACCCCCTTCGTGCTCCTCATCGGTCTCGGCCTCGCCCTCGGCGTCAACCGGGCGTCGGAGCGCCTGCGCGGGACGATGGTCTTCGTATCGATTCTCCCGATGATCGTGACCCCCGTCGTCTCGTCCCTCGCCGTTTACTGGCTGTTCCTGGATGGCGCGGTGATCGCCTCGCTCATCGAGGCCCTCGGTTTCGGGCGGTTCTACTTCCTCGCGGATCAGCTCACCATCCGCACCCTCATCATCGCCTACGGCATCTGGTTCGCCGCCCCCTTCGCCTTCATCATCCTGTACGCGGGACTCCAGACCGTGCCGCAGGATCCGCTCGAGGCCGCGATGATCGATGGCGCGAACGCGTGGCAGCGGCTGCGCTACGTCATCATCCCGCATCTCGCGCCCCTCATCGCGGTCATCACGGTCATTCACGTGATGGACGCGTACCGGGTCTTCGAGCCGATCCTCGTCTTCGGCGCGAGCGTGTTCGCCAATTCTGTGCAGTACCTGACCTACTACACGCTCTCCTACGAGGACAACGCGAACAAGGCGGCGGCCTACGCGATCCTGACCGTGGTCGGGGTCGTTATCCTGCTGATACCGGTGCTGGTGCACACGTACCGCGACCACCGGGGGAGGCGGTAGACCGATGAGGCCGCGTCTCTCGCCTCTCGCGCGGACCACCTCGGGGGCGGGGATGGCGGTCTGGTTCGCGGTCGCGATGTTTCCGTTCCTGTGGATGATCCTCATCTCCTTCCGCAAGCCGGTGGACGCGTTCGCCACGCCGCCCAAGCTCTTCGCTCCCTTCACGTTCGAGCACTTCCACCACGTCTGGGTGGAGGACGCGTTCTGGCAGTTCGCGATCAACACCACGATCGTGACCGGGGCCACGGTGGCCGTCTCCCTCACCATCGGCTGCCTCGCGGGCTATGCCCTCGCGCGCTACGAGGGGTCGCTCGGGTTCTGGCTCCTTATCGCCGCCCTCGTCTTTCGCGCGATGCCCCATGTCGTCCTCCTGACCGCCTACCGCCCCGCCTTCTTCGACTTGGGGATCTGGAGCCGCTACGAGACCCTCATCATGGTCCTGGTGGCGATCAACCAGCCGTTTACCATCTGGATGATGCGGGCGTTCTTCGTGGGCATCCCCCGGGACATGGACGAGGCGGCCATGGTCGACGGGTGCTCCCGCTGGGGGGCGTTCCGGAGGGTCATCGTTCCGGTCATGTGGCCGGGGATCGTGACGGCCGGGCTGTTCTCGTTCCTCCTCGCCTACAACGACTTCATCATCTCGAGCCAGTTGATGAACGGCGACATGACCACCATGACCGCGGCGCTCGGGAACTACATGGGCCAGAAGCAGAGCGTCACCCGCCTCATGCACGGCATCGCGGGAGCGGTGTCGGTCACCATTCCGATCATCATCCTGGTCTACGCGTTCCAGAAGCACATCGTGGCGGGACTGACGGCGGGAGCGACCAAGGGGTGAATCGGAGATGAACCCAGGGGATCGCAGCGGCGGGTCCGTTTCGGCAGCTCGCGATCCGTCGGCTGCAACGCACGGAGTGAAGTGAATGAGCGCAAGCGACAATCTGCAACTCGTCCGGGACATGTATGCCGCGCTGAACGCGCAGGACCTCGATGCGCATGACGCCTACTGGCACGAGGACATGATCTGGCACGGTCCACCCGGATTCGGCGACGTGCACGGCCTCGTCGCGTTCAAGCGCGACGTCATGGTGCCGTTCTACACCGCCTTCCCCGACTATTTCGCGAAGAACGACATCGAGTTCGCGGACGACACGTGGATCGCCGCCACCGGGTACCTGACCGGTACCCACCTCGGCCCCTACCTCGGCTACCCCGCGACCGGGAGGAAGATGCGCATGCGCTTTTCCGACTTCTGGCTCGTGAAGGACGGGAAGCTCGCCGAGAACTGGGTCATGGTCGACCACATCGACGTCTTCCGCCAGCTCGGTCTCGACCTCATGGTCCGGATTCCCCAGGGCTGACATTCCCGCGAAGGCGGGAACCCAGTAAACAGACAATGCGCTGGAAGGCCCGGCGGCGCCGCGCGGTCCGGGATCACCCTGCGGGAGGCAAGCCGCTCAATCGTTCCTGACGTTCGAGGAGGTCGACGCCGAGCTGCTGCAGGAAGTGCAGGTTGTCGATGAAAATCCAGTTCTCGGCGAGCTTGTCTCCCTCGCGGCGGTAAAGGTCGACGATGCGCATCTCGGCCTCGACGTCGCCCGCCGATGTGAGCCCCATGTACCCGCCCTTCGACTTCATCCGCATGGTGGGGTAGCCGAAGAACCCTCCGTAGCTGCCTTCGGCGAACTCGAGGACGTGGCCGTGGTGGGTGAGGAACTCCAGTCCGTCCTCGAACGGTCGGCAATGCTGCTCGATGTAGCGTTCGTGCGTGTACGCGGCGCCGATCCCGGCCGGACCCCACCACAGCATGTCGTCGTGCCAGTCGAGCTCCAGGTCTTCCTTCAGGGTGCGTACGCCGGTCGCGATCAGGCGGTCGATCATCCGCTGGATGAGGGCCATCGTTGCGCGACCCTCCTCCTCCGGGTGCGGGTCGAAGAGGAGTCCGTCCTGGGTCTGCGGTCCCGGGGTGATGACGGTGGCTCCGGTGCTCTCCGGGAACACCCTGAGCCCGGCCTGGTGCATGACGCTCATGACGTCGACGAAGAGGGCCGTCTCCGCGATTCGGTCCCCTTCGATCCGGTGGAACTCGGCGTAGCGCAGGAAGCTCATCTTGCGGGTCGGCTGAATGCCGAGCCACGGGGCATCGAACAGGCCGAGGAGGTGTCCCATGCTGCACACCCACTCCGTCCGGTAGTCGTCCATGAAGTTGCGTCCGGCGAAGAAGATGTTCTGGCGCCGCTGCAGCGGCATGAAGGCGCGCTTGCACGGCTCCCAGAACACGCGCGCGACCGCTTCCGGACCACGTTGCTCGTTGAACGGGTGCATCCCCCGCCAGAGCCAGTCGTCGGTCGTGAAGTGGGAAAGCACCTCCGCGCAGGCGGCGGCCGGCGCCCGGTCGAGTGCGCGGTAGAGATCGAGGACGAAGGCTTTCGATGCCTGGAAGTCGGACATGCTCGTCTCCGTGCGGGAGGAGGCGGAAGGGAAGCGGTTCCCGGGGAGGCGCCCGGCCGGTCCGGGAGGCAGCTAGCCGAGAAGCTGCATCAGGATCCCGAACTCATTGAACACGGTCCACTCCTTCTGGACCCGGTCGTTTTCGATCAGCCATTGGGTGATGCCCCAGAGGTGGCATTCCCGGCCGGTCGGGTCGCCGTAGGGCCCGTAGCCCCGATGCGCACCCACCGCTCCCCAGCGAATGGACACCAGGTAGCCGTCCCGCGGGTTGCCCATC
Organism: Defluviicoccus sp.; assembly: GCA_028820945.1. Next base: position 13,238 of record JAPPHW010000389.1, on the reverse strand, counting down.
CAGTAGAGGTCCTCGACCCCGATCGCGATGTTCGGGAACATCGCGACCATCGACAGGACGTGCGACCGAAGCTGGCCCACGCCGCGATAGACGCGCCCCGTAGAGCCTTCGAAGACGACCGAGGGGGCGTAGAGACGGTCCATGGCGCTGAAGTCGCGCCGGTTCCAGATCGAGTCGAAGGCCGCGTGGACGAACTCCCGGATGTCGTCGGCGCGATCGGGGATGGGATGGCGGGCCGGCTTACCCTGGCCGAGTGCGCGTCGCGGCTCCGCCGCCTCGAAGTTCGGAGCGATGGGGCCGGACTCGCGTTCGGCCGCCACGCGCCGGGCGGTCTCCGGCACGTCGAGGCCGAGCTGCACCATCATGCCGGCCAGGTCGTAGGCGACATGCTCGTCGTAGATCTCGTTGTCGCGCGATACGCAGTTGGCGACGCAGAGGAGCCGCACCGGCCGGCCGGTCGGCGGTCCGAACCGGCTGTGGCCGGTGTTGGTGCCGAGGATCATGGTGCGGTGCGAGGTATGGAAGCTCACGTCCTCGTCGCCGGCCCAGATCACCTCGTCGGCGACCAGCCGGATGTCCGGCATCGCGTTGTTGGTGTGCACCGTGTCGGCCACGATCTTCTCGCGGCCGTACTGCAGGCCCAGGTCGTCCCACACCCGGCAGTCGTGACTGTAGGTGTCGTAGATGTAGCCGATGTCCTTCTCTTCCCAGATTCGGTGGGTGATTCGGACGATGTAGTCGACGATGTTCACGTAGTGCGGCTCGAAGCCGCGCATCGGCTGGGTTTCGACATGCTCCGGGTCGCGCTCCAGGAACCCGTCCGTTCCGCCCCGGCGATAGGCTTCGAGCGAGATCCGGAAGTCCCCGGGCATGTGCTCGTCACGCAGCGGATCGAACCGGAGGTGGGTCCGGTCGCTCTGGACGGCCGGCTTCGGTTCCTCGAGCGGTCCGTCGCCGGGCGCGGCCTCGAGTGGACTGCGGTTGGACACGGCCATGGGCGTTGCTCCACTACGTGCTGACTCCGGCCGGAGATCATTGTTCGTGAGGGTCCGAAGCGCAAGCAGACCGGACCCGGCGAGGCTCGGGGCCGTGCGCCTGCGCCCTCCTCATCGATCCGACGCCGCGTCCTCCCTCCGCTCCACCGCCCGGATCGCGGCCGTCACGGCGAGCCCGGCGACACCGAGCGCCGCCATCAGCATCCAGCCCTGCTCCCAGCCACCGAACGCCGCGACGAACATGGCGAACACGGGGGGTCCGGCGAGGACACCGACGTGGGAGCCCTGCACCACGAAGCCGTTGACGGTCGCGATGTGGTCGCGGCTCGGCGCATGCGCTGCGGTTCCGGCCAGGATGGCGGCGGGCAGCAGACCGCCGACCGCGCTGAAGATCACGGCCAGCACAACGATCAGCACGGGAGGAAGGACCGCGGAGAACGCTCCGGCAGCACATGGGGCCATCACCAGGAAGGTGACCGCCAGCAGCTTCCAGCGGGCTACCTCTCGGTGGAGCAGCCAGGCGCCGGCGACGCAACCGATGATGTTGGCGGCGACCACGAGCGCTCCGGCGAGCGCGGCCGTCTCGCGCGAGTGGCCGTGCGATTCGACCAGGAATGTCGGCATCCAGGTCGCCACCGCGAAGAACTGGATCGTGTAGCAGCCGAAAGCGGCCGCGAGCAGCCAGGGACCGGGGGCGCGCAACGCCGTGGTGCTGATCTGCCGGGGGATGTTCGGTCGACCCGATATCCCTCGCGTGGCGACCAGCACGACCACGAGCACGACGGCGGTCAGGCCGGCGTGAAGCAGCCACAGGCCGCGCCAGCCGAACCCGGGCAGCACCAGCGGGGCGCTCAGCATCGCGATCACCATCCCGGCCGGCATGTAGATGCTCCATGCCCCGAGCGCGAGTCCGTGGTCGCGCGGAGGCGCGACGGCGACGATGATGCCGGGGGCCGCGACCGCGACCGTGACGAGGCCGAGCCCGGAGAGCACGCGGGTCGCAAGCAGGGCCGCGCCCGAATCCACGGCCGCCCCCGCGGCCGAGCCCGCTACGAGAAAGACGAGCCCGGCCGCGAGGACGCGACGGGCGCCGAGCCGGTCCGCGGCGAGTCCGCCCGCGATGCCCAGCGTCGCGCCGATGAGGCTGAAGATCGACGCGACCCAGCCGGCCGCCACGAGGCCCAGACCGAGCTCGTCGCGCAGCTCCGGAATTGCGGGAGGGACCTTGCCGACGTGCAACGCGGCGGCGACACCGCTGGCGATCATTACGCCGACGACGAGCCACCGGGTGGTCGCCGCGGGCTGCGGCCGCTGCGGCACCGGCGCCGCTCAGGCGAGCCGATCGAGAGCCGGATGCCGCCGGTGCCAGTCGGTCGAGCGCTGGTACGCGTGACCGACGCGCAGCACCGGGGCTTCGTCGAACGGCTTGCCGTAGATCATGAGCCCGACCGGCAGGCCGCTCGCGGTGAACCCGCAGGGCACGCTCAGCCCGCACAGCGCCAGGATGTTGCCGATGGAGGTGTTGCGCAGCGTCTGCAGGTTGCGCTCGGCGTAGGTCTCGGTGCTGGCCAGCGCATCCGCGACCGGCACCGGCGGAACCATCACCGTCGGACAGAGCAGGCCGTCGATGCCGTCGAGCGCCGCCACCGTCTCCGCGCGCAGCTCCTCCCAAGCACGCACGGTCGCGAGGTACTCGTGCGCGGGAATGTCCCGGCCCTTCACGATGCGGAACGCGACGATGGGGTCGAGATCGTCGAAGCTCGAATCGACGAGGCGGCGGTTGACGTCGTAGGCCTCGGCCGCGATCACGAGTCCCCGGGGGTTGAGCCGCAGCGCCGACTCGGCCTGCTCGAACCCGATGTCCACCACCTTCGCGCCGAGGGATTCGACGTGAGCGATCGCATCGCGCACCAGGCGCTCGACCTCCGCGTCGCAGTCCTCCCAGAACACCGCGCGCGGCACGCCGAGGGTCAGACCGGAGACGCCCCGGTCGATCCCGTTCGTCACGTCGTGAGGCGTCTGGCCGCGGGTGGTGGCATCGGCCGGATCGTGACCCTGCATCGCCTCGTAGACGATGGCGGCGTCCGCCACGTCGCGGGTGAGCGGGCCCACGCTGTCGAGGCTCGCGCTCAGCGGGTAGATGCCGGCCCGGCTGATTCTCCCCACCGTGGTCTTGAGGCCGGTGACTCCGCACATGCTCGCGGGGATCCGGACCGACCCGCCGGTGTCGGACCCGAGCCCCATCGGCGCCATGCCCGCCGCCACCGCGACGCCGGTGCCCGAGCTCGACCCCCCCGGGAGATGGGGCTCGGGATGCCAGGGGTTGTGCGGGGTCCCGTGGTCGGTGTTGATGCCGGCGCCGCCGTACGCGAACTGCACCGTGATCGTCTTGCCGAGCAGCACCATCCCGGCCCTGGTGAGGCGATCGACGACGGTGCAGTCGGAGTCCCGCACGTTGTCGGCGAGGAGGCGGGTGCCCGCGGTCGTCTGCAAGCCCGCCACGTCGTACAGGTCCTTGGCCGCGTAGGGGATGCCGTGCAGCGGACCGAGGTCGATGTCCGCCCCGAGCTGCGCGTCCGCGGCCCGGGCCTGGGCGAGCGCCCGGTCGCGGCACACGACCGTGAACGCCCGCAGGCGCGGCTCCAGGGCGTCGATCCGTTCGAGGAAGTGCTCCGCGACCGCAGCCGCCGTCAGCTCACCGGTCCGGATCGCGCGGCCCAGCTCGACGATGGACCGATAGTGGATTGGGGGTTGCATCTCGCGTTCTCCGGGCGTGGCGGAAGGGGCGGTGCATTGTACGTAGAGTCGGGCGATTCGCGCTTCGCCTTCCGGGCGGGGCGTCCATCCCGACGCCCTGACGGACTTTGCGTGTAGAGTCCGTTCCCAGCCCAGCCGGAGACTCCGAGCACGCAATGAGCATTCGAGATCGCAGGATCGTCGTCGTCAACGACGACGGAATCGACGCCCACGGACTGTCGATACTGGAACACGCCGCGCGGCGCTGCTGCGATGACGTATGGGTGGTCGCGCCGGCCGGGAACCAGAGCGGGTGCGGGCGCGCGCTGAGCTGGAGACGGAACGTGCAGGTCGAGCCGCGCGGCGAGAGACGCTTCGCGGTCCATGGCACCCCCGCCGACTGCGTGCTCGTGGCTCTCAACGGACTCCTCGGGGAGCAGGCCGTCGACCTCGTGGTGAGCGGCGTCAACGCCGGCTCGAACCTCGCGAACGACATCGGCTGCTCCGGCACCTTGGGCGCCTGTTTCGAGGCGGCGGAACTGGGCGTGCCCGCCATCGCCTTCAGCCAGAGGCACGCCGGGCGAGGCGAACGCCATCTCTGGGCATGCGCGGAAGGCTTGGCCGCGCGCCTGCTGCCACGTCTCTTCGACGCCCTGTGCTCGCCGCGTCGGGTGCTGAACGTGAACTTCCCCGCAGTTGCGGACGTCCAGGCAGTGGCGGGGCTCGAGGTGACGCACAGCGGCTGGCGCGTGGGGCCTACCTCGATCGAAGAGAGGCCCTCGATCCGCGGACACCGGGTCTTCCACATCTACACGCTTCGGGAAGACGAGCCGAACGAGCCGGACTGCGACCTCGATCTCGTGCGCCGGGGCTACGTGACGGTGACGCCGCTCGGCCTGGACCAGACCCGCCACGAGGACCTCGCCGACATGCGGGCACGCCTGCGGGCCGTCGTACCTCCGGAAGCAGGCGTGGAATGAACCCGGGTTCCGCGCACGGGCTCGACCGGCCGCTCTACGTGCAGTACTTCATCCGGCTCGGCAATTTCCTCACGGGCGATCTCGGCTGGTCCTACCTGAACAACCAGGCGGTGTGGGACATCATCCATCCCAGCAATTCCCGCTAGTTGGGAGATTGTAGAGGAATCAATAGGTTGCGAGGGTGTGCAAAAAAAGCCTTCGTAAACTTTCCTCCCAAGATCAGTACAATAGCCATGATTTCTCCACCAACAGGTGAGCACTCATGGCCGAGCCGCGCCTGAGAAAGACAGTGAGCGCACCGGGGCTGCTGCGCAAGGCGCGCAAGTCCTTCGACGAGGTCGAGGACCCGGTGTCCGGTCGGCAGTTCACCCTGAGCGACTGTCTGATGTCGGGGCTGGCGGTGTTCGGACTGAAGTATCCGTCGCTGCTTCGGTTCGACCGCGATGCGCGCACCGACGAGACGGTGCGGGCGAATCTTTCGAGTCTGTACGGCATCGAGCGCGCGCCGTGCGACACGGCGCTGCGCGAGCGGCTCGACGAGGTGGACCCTCGGGAGCTGCGCGGTGCGTTCACGCGGGTGCTTGCGGCGTTGCAGCGCGGCAAGGGGCTGGAGGGGTTCACCTGGCTGGACGGGCACTACCTGCTCTCGGTCGACGGGACGGGGTACTTCTCCTCGTCGAGCGTGCACTGCGACCATTGCTGCGAGAAGCACCACAAGGACGGACGCGTCACGTATTCCCACCAGATGCTGGGCGCGGTGGTGGTGCACCCCGAGCAGCGCGAGGTCTTTGCGCTGGCGCCCGAGCCGATTGTGAAGGGCGACGGGGCGACGAAGAACGACTGCGAGCGCAACGCGGCGAAGCGGATGTTGGTCGATGTGCGCCGCGAGCACCCGCATCTGAAGCTCGTCGTGGTCGAGGACGGGCTCGCCTCGAACGGGCCGCACATCAAGCTGCTGAAACAGCTCGATATGCGCTTCATCCTCGGGGCGAAGCCGGCCGACCACACGGCACTGTTCGAGTGGGTGGCGGCGACCGAGCGGATGAACACCGGCGCGGTGAAGTCCGTCGAGCACACCGACGAGCACGGTGTGCACCACCGGTTCCGCTATCTCAACGCCGCCCCGCTCAACGATGCGCACTTCGAGCTGGAGGTGAACTTCCTCGAATACTGGGAGACCCGCCCCAACGGCAAGGTACAACGCTTCTCCTGGGTCACCGACTGGCCCATCGACGACGCCAACGTGATGGCGCTGATGCGAGCCGCCCGGGCGCGCTGGCGCATCGAGAACGAGACGTTCAACACCCTGAAGAACCAAGGCTACTGCTTCGAGCACAACTTCGGCCACGGAGAGAAGTATCTGTCGACGGTGTTCGCCTACCTGATGATGCTGGCGTTCCTCATCGACCAGTGCCAGCAGCGCGGCTGCGCGCTGTTCCAGGCCGCGCAGGCGAAGGCCGAACGCGCGCGCTACTTCTGGGAGCGGCTGCGCGCGCTGTTCCTGACCTTCCCCCTCGTGGACTGGGAGATGCTCTACCGAGCCCTCGCCTTCGGGTACCGGTCCGAGATCATCGTCCATGACACCTCGTGAGCTTGGGCAGCGGTGGCCGGGGAGTGCGACGAGCAGGGACTTCAGGGGACAACGTAGCCGCCATCGACACAGCGCACGAGACCGTGCGAGGGGCATGCGCACCCTGCATCAGGTCGCGCCACAACACGGCGCTTCCCGATCCCCTCACGCACCCGGCCATGCGCGCCAGCGGGAATCGCTGCATCCATCCCCGCATTATTGAAACGGGTCCTCATGTAGTCTACGGTCCCGAAGGAAGGCGCAGCCGGGAGCACCGTCCGGTGCATGCGGCGAGGCCCGGGCCATGCGGCCGCGCCGGTGAGGCCGCATTCGGGATCGGGGATCGGCAACGCGGCGCAGCGCCATGACGGACACGGGCAACGAACAGGCCGCGCGCGAGCGCGACGGGCGCGCCGAGATCCGCACCGCGCTCTCCGCGAGCCGCAGCCTCGTGGTCTCGATAGCGCTGTTCAGCGCCTTCGTCAACCTGCTGATGCTGACCGGCCCGCTGTTCATGCTCCAGCTCTACGACCGGGTGCTGACCTCACGCTCGGATGCGACGCTGCTGGCGCTGGTGGGCATCACCGCCTTCCTGTTCCTGATGATGGGTCTGCTCGACCACGCCCGGGGCCGGGTGCTGGCGCGGATCGGCTCGCGCTTCCAGGACCGTCTCGACGCGCGGGTGCTGGGCGCGATGCTGACCCGGGCGGGGCGCTCGCCGGGGGCGCGGACGGAGCCGGCGACGGGGCTGCGCGACGTCGAGGCGATGCAGCGCTTCGCCTCGGGCCAGGGGCCGTTCGCCTTCTTCGACGCGCCGTGGACGCCGGTGTTCCTCGCGGTGCTGTTCGTGTTCCACTGGCTGCTCGGGGTGCTGGCGGTGGTCTCGGGCGTGCTGCTGGTGGCGGTCGCGCTCGCGAACCAGATGCGCACTTCAAGGCTCCAGACCGAGGCGGGGGAGACGGGGGAGACGGCGCTCCACGCCGCGGAGCAGTTCCGCGCGGGCGCGGAGACGGTGCGGGGTCTCGGCATGCGCCGTGCGGCGGTGGCGCGCACGGGCGTGCTGCGCGGCCGGGCGCTTGCGGCGACCATCGCCGCTTCGGACCGCGGCGGCGGCTTCGCGGTCGCCTCGCGGACGCTGAGGCTCTTTCTCCAGTCGATGATGCTGGGTCTCGGCGCCTGGCTCGCCATCCGGGGCGAGGTGACGCCCGGGGTGATGATCGCGGCCTCGATCCTGCTCGGGCGGGCGCTCGCGCCGATCGATCTGGCGATCGCGCAGTGGCCGGTGCTGCAACGCGCGCTCCGGGCGCGCCGGGCGCTGGCGCGGCTGCTGGCGGAGACGCCGGAGGAGGCGGAGCCGATGCCGCTGCCGGCGACGCGGGCGCTGCTGGAGGCGCACGACCTGATCGTGGTGCCGCCGGGCGGGGAGAAGCCCACGGTGTGGAACGTGTCGTTGCGGCTGGAGCCCGGCCGCGCGGTCGGCATCGCGGGTCCGTCGGGCTCGGGCAAATCGACGCTCGCCCGCGCGCTCGTCGGGGTATGGCCTCCGGCTTCGGGCAAGGTCACGCTCGACGGCGCTTCGCTCGACCAGTACGGGGAGGCGGCGCGGGCGCTGCACATCGGCTGGCTGCCGCAGGAGGTGGTGCTGTTCGATGGCACTGTGGCGGAGAACATCGCCCGGCTCGCGCCCAACCCCGACCCGGAGGCGGTGGTACAGGCGGCGCGCCAGGGCGGGGCGCACGAGATGATCCTCGCCCTGCCGGGCGGCTACGGCTTCCGGGTCGCGTCGGGCGGCGCGGCGCTCTCGGGCGGGCAGCGCCAGCGCATCGCGCTCGCGCGGGCGTTCTACGACGACCCGGCGGTCGTGGTCCTGGACGAGCCCGATGCGCATCTCGACCGCGCCGGGGCGGACGCGCTCAACGCCGCGGTGGCGGCGCTCAAGGCGCGCGGCGGCGCGGCGGTCATCGTCGCGCACCGCCAGAGCGCGTTCGTCCAGTGCGACGTGGTGTTCCTGATGGACGGGGGCCGGATCGCCGCGCCCCGCCGCGACGCCGGCCTGCCCGCAGGGGACAGGAAACCCTCCCGGCTGCCGGCCGGCCGGCGTCCGTCCGCGCTGACGGACAAGCGCGAATGAGCGACCGGACCTTCTCGATGCGCCGGGGGCTCGTGCTCGGCTTCGTCTCGCTCGCCATCCTGTGCGGGGGGCTGTTCGGGTGGGGCGCGTTCGCCTCGCTCTCGGGCGCGGTGATCGCGACCGGACGGGTCGCGGCCGAGGGCGGAGACCGGGCGGTCGAGCATGTCGACGGCGGCACGGTGGCGGCGATCCTGGTGCGTGACGGCGACCGCGTGGCGGCGGGCGAGGTGCTGGTACGCATCGACGGGGCACTGCTGCGCTCCGAAGCCTCGGTGCTTGAAGCGGAGCTGTTCGACCTCGTCGCGCGGCGCAACCGCCTCGAAGCGGAGTTCCGCGATGCCGGGGCGATCGCCTGGGACGCGATGCTCGCCGAGGCCGCGGAGACGGATCCGGCCGTGCGCGCGGCGGTCGACGGGCACCGGCGGCTGTTCGAGGCGAAACGCGTGACGCGCGCGGGCTTCGTCGCCCAGCTCCGCGAGCGCATCGAACAGACCCGCCGGCAGATCTCAGGGTTCGAAGCGCAGCGACGGGCGCTCACGCGCCAGCTCGAACTTCTCGGCGAGGAGCTTCAGGCTCAGCAGAGCCTGCTCGAGAAGGGCCTGACCCGCAAGCCCGTGGTGCTGGAGCTCGAACGCGAGATGGCGGCGCTCGACGGCCGGGCCGGCGAAATCGTGGCCCGGGTCGCGGCGGCGCGCGGCCGTATTGCCGAGCTCGAAACCCAGATCCTCCAGATCGGCAGCCGGCGCATCGAGGAGGCCGAGACCGAGACCCGCGAGGTGCAGGCGCGCGAGAACGCGGTGCGCGAGCGGCTTGCGGGCCTTCGCGTGCGCATCGGCCGGCTGGAGGTGCGCGCGCCGGCCGCGGGGATCGTCCACGATCTCGCGGTCTCGGCCGCGGGCGAGGTGCTCCGCCCCGGCGAGCCGGTCGCCAAGGTGGTGCCGGAGGAAACGGGCTTCACCGTCAGGGCGCAGCTCGAGCCCATCCACGTCGACCAGGTGTGGCCGGGCCAGGAGGCGGTGCTGCGCTTCTCCGCGTTCTCCGCGCGCTCGACGCCGGAATACGGCGGCACGGTGATGCGCGTCTCCGCCGACAGGCTGACCGACGAGCGCAGCGGATTGTCCTGGTACGAGGTCGAGCTCGCCATCGGCGAGCCCGTCGAGGCCGACACCGAAACCGGCCCCGGCGCCTGGCTCGCCTCGGCGGAGGCGACGCTGGCCCGCTGGCTGGGCGCGGACGAGGGTGAGGCGGAGGGACGATCGGAGCAGCGCACGGCAGCCGCACCGCTCGCCCTCGCGCCGGGCATGCCGGTCGAGGCCTACCTGCGCACCGGCGAGCGCTCCCCGCTGAGCTACCTCGTGAAGCCGCTCACCGACTACTTCGAGCGCTCGCTGCGCGAGGAGTGAGTGGGCCGCCGCCCGGGGCGCCGGCTTCAGAAGACGGAGTCGTCCTGGCCGATCAGCGAGGCGTCGCCCCCCTTCCAGCACGATCCTGCCGTTACGATGCGGCTCGAACATGGATGACGCCGGAGACGACGCGATGCCATATCGTCTTGAACCCCGAAACTTGAGTCATGTATTTTCGGGGTGGGCGTAATCAGGAGCGGAGTCCGATGTGTGTCCTGTGCCGGATCGACCCGGTCAATTCCGGAAACGGCAATCACGAGAAGCTTGTCGAGGCCCTTTCCCGGACCCATGCGTCGGGGAATTCAACTACACCCGTGCCGGGGGGGGGGGACGACATTCCGGGCGACTCGACAACCACGGCCGAGGTGAAGGTCGGGGGGGCTAGTTTCTTCGGAACGATTGAAACCGCCGGAGACAGAGACTGGATCAAGGTCACATTGGAGGCCGGGAAGCGCTATGCCTTCTCGCTTGAAAGCATCGACTATCCATTGACCGACTATGGTGCTTTGGGCGATCCGTCCATGATCCTCTACGATGCGGACGGCAATCGCGTCGCTGCCGACGACGACAGCGGCAGAGAGCTTGACTCCAGGCTTGGTTTTGTCCCCCCGACCTCGGGAACCTACTATGTCGAGGCGAGGGGTTACCGGGATTTCACCGGTGACTATCGGCTGACCGTCAAATCCAGGCCTCCGCAGACAGAGGGCAGCCTCGACGAGCTCGCCGATTTCCTGACACACGGCTTCTCTTTCCCTCACAAGTTCAATCTGGGCCGTGACGGGATCAACGCGAAGAATGGCGTGATCACCTACACCCTTGACGGCATGAGCGCGGACGGCGACGGGCTGACGGAGGGCGTGGCCGAACTCGCCCGCGAGGCGTTCAGGCTCTACGAGGCCATCCTCGGAATCGACTTCCGGGAAACCTCCCGGGAAACCTCCTCGGAGACCGCCGACATCCGCTTTTCGGACCTCAGCCTCGGAGGATGGGCGAGTTTCGGTTACAGCGTGAGCAACGGCCAAGGCTACAATAGTGCCGGAGCCCAGATCAACATTCCTTCTGAGTACAGGTACCTCGGGGGTATAGAATCATGGCCTTTTTATGTGATCCTGCACGAGATCGGGCATGTGCTCGGACTTGGGCACCAAGGTCACTACAGCGGCTTCGTCGAATTCCTTGCCGACGCGAAGTTCCTGAATGACAGTGCCCAGTTGTCGATCATGTCGTATTTCGGCCAGACCCAAAATCCGCACATCGACGCGAGTTCTGCCCTGCCAATCGGTCCGATGGCGGTCGATCTCGTCGCACTGAACAACCTTTACAGCCAATACGGCTACGGTGTCTCGAATGCGTTCACGGGCGACACCATCTGGGGCTTCAACACCAACATCGACGATTCGAAGGGCAAGGCATTCAGCGAGCTGTCGCAATACGCCCACAGGAACGCGTTCACGATCATCGACTCGGGCGGCACGGACACCGTCGATTTCTCCGGCTATTCGGCCGACCAGATCATCGACCTGACCGTCACCGAGAGCACGAACCCTTACGCGACCGCCTCCTCGGTCGGCGGCCTCAGGGGCAACATGATGCTCGCTGCCGGCACGGTGATCGAGAACGCCATCGGCGGGAGCGGCGATGATGTCATCATCGGGAACGCCGAGGACAACGTCCTGACCGGCGGCGCGGGAGCGGACAGGTTCGTCTACGCCTCGGCGGACACCGGGCACGACACCATCACCGATTTCACCGGCGGCGAGGACCGGATCGATTTCCGCGACCTTGCCATCGCATTCGCCGATCTGACGATCGCGCAGGGCTCGGGAGCGGATGCGGCGCATACCATCATCTCCTGGACCGGGGCGGGCGGGGTCACGCAATCGATCACGCTGGAGAACATCCAGGCGTCATCGATCAGCGGGGCGGACTTTCTCTTCGATGGTCCCCTGGAAGTGTCGGTCGCGGACGCGACAGTCACGGAAGGGGGCACGGCGCAGGTGACGGTGAGTCTCGACCGCGCCTCCTCGGAGGACGTCACGGTCTGGTGGCGGACTGCGGACGACACGGCGGGCAGCGGCGATTACTCCGGCCGGACGACAAAGCAGAAGCTCGTGTTCAAGCCCGGCGAGACCTCCAGGACCATCGAGATCGACACGACGGACGATGCGGTCCACGAGAGGAGCGAGACCTTCGCGGTCACGCTGTCGGACCCGTCGGGTGCGACGCTCGGGGCCGATCATACCGCGACGGTGACGATCACGGACAATGATGCGAGGCCCAAAATCGCCATTGCCGATGCGACGGTCACGGAAGGGGGCACGGCGCAGGTGACGGTGAGTCTGGACCGGGCCTCCTCGAAGGACGTCATGGTCTGGTGGCGGACCTCGGACGGCACGGCGGGAAGCGGCGATTACTCCGGCCAGACGACAAAGCAGAGGATCGTGTTCAAGCCCGGCGAGACCTCCAAGACCATCGAGATCGACACGGTGGACGATGCTTCCCTCGAGAGCGACGAGACCTTCACGGTCACGCTCAGCACCTCGTTGTACGCGACGCTCGAGGCCGACCCGACCGCGACGGTGACGATCACCGACGACGATGCGCCCGAGGTCTCCGTTGCCGGCGCCACCGTCGCGGAGGGCGGGACGGCGCAGGTGACGGTGAGTCTCGACCGTGCCTCCTCGAAGGACGTCACGGTCTATTACTCAACCTCGGACGGCACGGCGGGAAGCGGCGATTACTCCGGCCAAACGACAAAGCAGAAGATCGTGTTCAAGGCCGGCGAGACGTCGAAGGTGGTCGCGATCAAGACGGTGGACGACACGGTCCACGAAGGGAGCGAGACCTTCACGGTCACGCTGTCGGACCCGTCGGGCGCGACGCTCGGGGCCGACCCGACCGCGACGGTGACGGTGACGGACAATGATGCGGTCCCCGAAATCACCGTCGCCGACGCCACCGTCGCGGAGGGCGGGACGGCGCAGGTGACGGTGAGTCTCGACCGTGCCTCCTCGAAGGACGTCACGGTCTATTACTCAACCTCGGACGGCACGGCGGGAAGCGGCGATTACTCCGGCCAAACGACAAAGCAGAAGATCGTGTTCAAGGCCGGCGAGACGTCGAAGGTGGTCGCGATCAAGACGGTGGACGACGCGGTCCACGAAGGGAGCGAGACCTTCACGGTCACGCTGTCGGACCCGTCGGGCGCGACGCTCGGGACCGACCCGACCGCGACGGTGACGATCACCGACGATGATGCGGTCCCCGAAATCACCGTTGCCGGCGCCACCGTCGCGGAGGGCGGGACGGCGCAGGTGACGGTGAGTCTCGACCGTGCCTCCTCGAAGGACGTCACGGTCTATTACTCAACCTCGGACGGCACGGCGGGAAGCGGCGATTACTCCGGCCCGTCGGCAAAGCAGA
>JAPPHW010000021.1 GCA_028820945.1 Defluviicoccus sp. | reverse complement strand
CCCAGATCGACCTTATGCTGGGCGGGTTGCACAAATCGGACCTGATCGTGCTGGCAGGACGCCCGTCCATGGGCAAGACGGCGCTGGCCACGAACATCGCCTTCAACGTCGCCCGCGCGGTCGACGCCGAGGCCAAGGACTCGCGGGAGCGCGCTCCGGTCGTCGGCTTCTACTCGCTGGAAATGTCGGCCGAGCAGCTGGCGAACCGGATGGTTGCCGAACAGACCCAGATCGCGTCGGACAAGATTCGCCGCGGCGAGCTGAACGAGCCCCAGTTCGAAAAGCTCGTGCGGGCCAGCGGGGAGCTGGAGAGCCTCTCCTTTTATATCGACGACACGCCCGCGCTGACCGTCTCGGCGCTCCGGACCCGCGCGCGCCGCCTCAAGCGCCAGCACGGGCTGGCTCTGCTGGTGGTCGATTACCTGCAGCTCGTCTCGGGTTCGAGGAACGCGCGCAACGAAAGCCGGGTCCAGGAGATTTCCGAGATCACCCGCGGCCTCAAGACCCTGGCGAAGGAACTCGACGTCCCGGTGCTCGCGTTGTCCCAGCTCTCCCGCGCGGTGGAGAACCGCGAGGACAAGCGGCCGCAGCTCGCCGACCTGCGCGAATCGGGGACCATCGAGCAGGACGCCGACGTCGTCATGTTCATCTACCGTGAGGAATACTATCTCGACCGTCAGGAACCCTCGCAGCGAGCGGACGAAGACGAGGCCAAGTTCGCCGAGCGTCGGCAGCAGTGGGACGACCGCCGCAACAAGGCCTCCGGCCTCGCTGAAGTCATCGTTGCCAAGCAACGACATGGCCCGACAGGACGGATCATGCTCCGCTTCTTCGCCGAAGTGACGAAGTTCGACAACCTCGAAGATCCGGAGGATAGCGGCTACTGAACGCCGGCCCCGACGAGCGCGCATGGATGACCGTCGACCTCGACGCGGTCGCGGAGAACTGGCGCGCGCTCGCCCGCCATGCGCGGGGCGCGGTTTGCGCGGCAGTGGTCAAGGCGGACGCCTACGGGCTCGGCGCATCCGAAGTGGGGCCCGCGTTGAGCCGCGCGGGATGCCGGGTATTCTTCGTCGCGTGCCCCGGGGAGGGCATCGCGCTCAGGCAGGCGCTCGCGAAAGCGCCGGCGGAGATCTTCGTCCTCGACGGTCATGTCGAAAGCGAGACCGAGCGCTACGACCGTCACGCGCTGACGCCGGTTCTGGGCACGCTGGAAGGCGTGTCGATCTGGTCCCGGCACGCGCGCGACCGGGGCGGCCGGCGCGCGGCGCTGATGCTGGATACGGGCATGACCCGACTCGGCCTCGGCGGGAGCGACGCCCGGCTCCTGGCCGCCGAACCCAGCCGGCTCGAAGGGCTGGAGCTGGCCTTCGTCATGAGCCATCTCGCCTGCGCCGACACGCCCGACCATCCCCTGAACGCCCGCCAAAGGACGGCGTTCGACGACATGCGGGCGGGTCTTCCCGACGCGCCCGCCTCCCTCGCCAACTCGGCCGGCATCTTTCTCGGACCGGACTTCCGCTACGATCTGGTTCGCCCGGGCGCCGCGATTTACGGGCTGTCCGTCGTCTCGGGACGGCCGAACGGCATGAAGCGCGCGGTCCGGTTGCGGGCGAGGATCCTCCAGACGCGTTTCGTTGACTCCGATACACCCGTTGGATACGGTGCCGACCGCCTGATCGCCGCCGGTTCCACGCTCGCGACCGTAGCGATGGGTTACGCCGATGGGCTTCCGCGCGCTCTCGGCGATCGCGGCAGCGGGCGCATCGCAGGCAGGCCGGTGCCGCTCGTCGGACGGGTTTCCATGGACCTCGCCACCCTTGACGTTACCGAAATCGCAGCCGACCTCGTGCGCCCGGGCCGCATCGTCGACCTGATCGACGACGTGCACGACGCGGACGCGCTCGCCGCCGAGGCGGGCACGATCGGTTACGAGATTCTGGCGAGGGTGGGGGCGCGCGTGCGACGGAACTATCGCGGCGGCAAGAACGGTTCCCCCGAATGAACGCCGTTGCATCGGTCGGGCGCGCGACGCTCAATTTCTTCGCCGCCGCGGGACGCCTGACGCTGTTTGCCGGCACGGGCGCGATGCATTGCGTCCGCCCGCCGTTCCACTTCCGCCTGATCGGCCGCCAGATGATCGAGGTGGGGTATTACTCCCTGCCGGTGGTCGGCCTGACGGCGCTGTTCACCGGAATGGTGTTGGCGCTCCAGAGCTACAGCGGATTTGCGCGGTTCAACGCCGAGAGCGCGGTCGCGGTCATCGTAGTCCTGTCGATCACCCGCGAGCTCGCCCCCGTCCTGGCCGGGCTGATGGTGGCGGGTCGGATCGGCGCCGCCATGGCGGCCGAGATCGGGACCATGCGGGTGACCGAGCAGATCGACGCCCTGACCGCGCTGTCGACCGATCCGTTCAAATATCTCGTCGCGCCGCGTCTTATCGCCGGCACGCTTACCCTGCCCCTCTGCGTGCTGGCGGCGGACCTGATCGGCGTGTTCGGCGGCTATCTCGTGGCGGTCAACAAGCTCGGCTTCAACACGTCGGCATACCTCAAGAGCACGGTTCAGTATCTCGAGGTCCTCGATGTCGTATCCGGTCTGGTCAAGGCGGCGGCCTTCGGCTTTCTGATCGCGCTGATGGGGTGCTACCACGGCTACCACTCGCGGGGCGGCGCGCAAGGCGTGGGGACCGCGACGACCAACGCGGTCGTTTCCGCGTCGGTGCTGATCCTCGCGTTCAACTATCTGATCACCGAAGCATTCTTCGCGCGATGACCGGGGACCGGATGGCGGCGGCCGCGGCGGATCCGGCGATCCGCATACGGAGCCTGTGCAAGGCATTCGGGCGCAACCGCGTGCTCGACGGACTCGATCTCGACATCGGACGGGGCGAGTCCCTGGCGGTGATCGGCAGGTCGGGAACCGGGAAATCCGTCCTGGTCAAGAACGTCATCGGCCTCATGCGGCCGGATTCGGGCAGCATCGAGATCGACGGCGCAGAAACCGTGGGACTCACGGGTGGCGCGCGGGATCGGGTCCTCTCCAGGTTCGGCGTGCTGTTCCAGGGGGCGGCGCTGTTCGACAGCATGACGGTTTGGGAGAACGTGTCGTTCAGCCTTGTCCACAACCGGGGCATGCCCCGGCGGGAGGCGCGCGAGACCGCGATCGTCAAGCTGGCCCAGGTCGGGCTCGGCCGCGCTCAGGCGGACCGCTATCCGGCGGACCTCTCGAGCGGCATGCAGAAGCGGGTCGGCCTCGCCCGCGCGATCGCCGCCGAACCGCAAATCCTGTTCTTCGACGAACCGACGACCGGGCTCGGCCCGATCATGGGCGAAATCATCAACGACCTGATCGTGGAATGCGTGCGGGGCCTGG
>JAPPHW010000111.1 GCA_028820945.1 Defluviicoccus sp. | reverse complement strand
GAAGGGCGACGACGCGGTGCGCGAGATGCTCGACGCGCACCGGCCGATGCTGGCGATCTCGCTGCTCGGGCTGCCCGGGCTCTCGGTTCCGGTGAGCCTCGCCGACGGCGTGCCGGTCGGCGTGCAGATCGTCTCCGCCCGGTTCGGCGAGGAACGTTTGCTGGCGGCCGGCGAGGCGATCGAAGCACGCGCCGACATCGCCACGCCGATAGACCCGCGCGATTGAGGAGGACGCGATGACTGACCGGAATGCGATGTTCGAGGCGCTTATCCAGACCTCTGGCGTGCCCGTCTCGGAGGACGAGAAGGCCGACCTCCGCAAGACCTACTCCACGCTGATGGACCTGGCCGAACGCACCCGTCGGCCGGGGCGGAGCTGGGAGGTCCGGACGCTTCCCCACTACACGCCGCCGGCGCCCGCGGATGACGGCTGAGCTGCCGACGATCGCCGAAGCGGGGCGCGGCTATCGGGACGGCACGCTGTCGCCGGTCGAGGTCGCCGCGCTCTGCCTCGAGCGCATCGAACGCTTCGACGGCAAGCTTTGCACCTACCACCGGGTTTTCGCCGAGGAGGCCATGGCGGCGGCGCGCGCGGCGGAGGACGCGCTGGGCCGGGGCGAGGATCTCGGGCCCCTTCACGGCGTCCCGATCGCGCTAAAGGACGTCTTCTACTGGAAGGGCAGGAAGACGACGTCGAACTCCCGCGTGATGCTGGATTTCGAGGCGGACGAGGACGCGGGCGTCGTCACCCGGCTCAAGGAGGGCGGCGCGGTCCTGCTCGGTCAGCTCAACACCTACGAGTTCACCTTCGGCGGCCGGCCGTCGACCGAGCCGCCCTTCCCGCCCGCGCTCAACCCGTGGCACACCGGGCGCATCACCGGCGGGTCGTCCAGCGGATCGGGCGCGGCGGTCGCCGCCGGGCTCTGCCTCGGCGCACTGGGGACCGATGCCGGCGGCTCGATCCGGCTGCCGGCCGCGTTCTGCGGCATCGCGGGCCTGAAACCGACCATCGGCCGGGTCAGCGCCTTCGGCGACATGCCGCTCACCTATTCCTTCGACTGCGTCGGCCCGATGGCGTGGACCAGCGAGGACGCCGCGATCGTGCTGCAGGCGCTCGCCGGTCACGATCCGCGCGATCCGATGAGCGCGGACGTGCCGGTGCCGGACTACGTCGCCGGGCTGAACGACGGCGTGAGAGGCCTGCGGGTCGGGCTGATCCGGCATTTCTATACCGGCGACTTCGCCTCGCCGCCCGAGATCGTCGCGGCCATCGACGGGGTCGCGGATACGCTGGCCGGACTCGGCGCGGAGGTCGAGGAAGTCTCGGTCTCGTCGCTGATCGATTGGCACGCCGTGGGGCGGGTTCTGGTTCCCGCCGAGGCGTTCGCCATCCACGAGGAGCGGCTGCAGACCCGATGGGACGAGTACGGCCGGCTCGCGCGCAACCGGCTGATGCTGGGGAGCCTCTTCCGCGCCGTCGACTACATCCAGGCGCAGCGCCGCCGGACCGAGCTCCTGGCCGAGCTCGAGGCGGTGCTCGCGCGCTGCGACATCGTGGTGACCACCGGCATGATGACGCCGGCGCCGCCGTTCGACGACACGGAGCCCTTCCCCTTCATCGACGTGCCGACCATCGGCATTCCGTTCAACCTGACCGCCCATCCCTGTCTCGCGGTACGGGCCGGCTTCTTCGAGGACGGAACGCCGATCGGCGCGCAGATCGCCGGCCGCCACTGGGACGAGGCGACGGTGCTGCGGGCGGCCCATGCGTTCGAGCGCGCCGCCGGGCTGCTCGACCGGCGGCCGCCGCTCGACGATTGAGCGTCTTCAGGCGAAGACCAGGCTGATTTCCGGCACCAGCACCAGAAGCACGGTGACCGCGAGCATCGCCACGGCGAACGGCGCGGCACCGAGGAAAATCTGGTTGAGCGTGATCCGCTCGTCGCCCAGCGTCGACTTGACCACATAGCAGGTGATTCCGAGCGGCGGCGTCAGCAGGCCGATCTCGACGGCGATCACCGTCACAATCCCGAACCAGACCGGATCGCCGCCGAACTGGGACAGCACCGGAAGCGCGAGCGGCAGGACGATGAGCATGATGGAGATCGAGTCGAGGATCATGCCGAGCAGTATCAGGAGGACGATGTAGAGCGCGATGAACCCGGCGAAACCGAGCCCGGTGGAGCCGATGAACTCCCCGGTCTGCTGGGGCAGTCCGGAGAGCGCCAGCATCCTCGCATAGACGTTGGCGGCGAGGATCAGGAACAGGATCGACACCGTGATGTGACCGGTCTCGACGAGGACGCCCCAGAGTTTCCGCCAGTTGAGCCTGCGCCGCGCTAGGCCGATGACCAAGGCTCCGGCGGCGCCGGCCGCTCCGGCCTCGGTGGGGGTCAGGATGCCGCCGTATATGCCGCCGATTACCAGCGCGACCAGCAGGAAGATCGGCAGCAGCTTCAGGGCGTCGGTCAGAACGGGTTCGGAGAACTCTTCCTCAGTCTCGTGCGAGAGATCGCCGATCCAGTGCGGCCGCCAGTTCGCCATCGCGAGGATCAGCAGCGCGAACGCCACCGCGAGGATCAGCCCCGGGATGATGGCGGCGACGAACAGGATGCCGACCGACTGTTCGGCGACGAACCCGTAGACGATCAGCAGCAGGCTGGGCGGGATCAGCATGCCGAGGACGGAAGACCCGGCGACGACGCCGACCGAGAAGCGCGGCGTATAGCCGTGCGACATCATCTCGGGCGTGGCCACCCGGGTGAAGACGGCGGCCGAAGCGATCGAAGACCCGGTAATCGCGGCGAAAATCGCGTTGGCGGCCACCGTCGCTATGCCGAGACCGCCGCGCAGCCTGCGCAGCATCCGGCGGGCCACGTCGAACGTCTCCTTGCCGATGTCGGACTCGCTGACCAGCAAACCCATCAGGACGAAGAGCGGGACCACGCCGAAGAAGTAGTTCCTGAGGAACTCCGAAGCCGCCAGCGCGAGGGTGCGCTCGGCGACGATCGTGTTGCCCTTCATCATCCAGATGCCGACGAAGCCGAGCAGCATGAGCGCCAGTCCGATCGGCATGCCGGCATAGATCAGGACGAGCATGCAGAGGATGGAGAGAGCCCCGATCTGCACGTTGGTGAGGTCCGCCACGGACATCAGATAGACCAGCAGGGCGAAGACCGAGAGCGCGGCGAGCCAGCCCCAGCCCCGGCGCGCCGGGGTCTCCGGCCTCCCCGCCGACCGCCAGGCCTCGGCGCCGGCGATAGCATTGCGGACGAGCTGGACGGCGAATTCGACGGCGGTGGCGGCGACGCCGACCACGACCAGCAGCTTGAACGGCCAGACGATGAAGGTGAAATCGCCCGGGACGCCCGCCACCTCGT
>JAPPHW010000194.1 GCA_028820945.1 Defluviicoccus sp. | reverse complement strand
CCATAAAAATACCGTTACCATAAGACCAGTTATGGAGATGTCTCCATAATTGGGACACCGGGACGGGCGCGTTCGCGTACATGCGGATCGGCGACGACCGCGAGCGCCTGCTCGACGACGACAGGCTCCGGAATCACGACCCCGGTCTCTGACCCCGGATCGCTCACCGCGCCTCTCCCCCCGCCGAATCCCGGTCGCGGGCCGGCAGGCTCTCGGTTCGATAGCCCTCGGTTCCGTCGGGCGCGGTGTTTTCGGCGGTGCCGAACAGCTTGTTGGCGAGCCAGCCGCCGATCGACGGCGCGCTCTCGGTCGCGCCGCGCGCCAGCGGCTTGTCGGCCTCGACCGCCACGCCGGCGCGGCCCTCATGGGTCTTCTCCCGCGCGATCCCGGCGCGCGCCTCGCGCCCGGCCCCGCTCACCGTCATGTCCGCCTTCGTCTCCGCGCGCCGGCGGAGCGCGTCGCTTTCGACGTCTCCCGGCTCCGGCGCGCCGGCCGCCAAGGCTCGGTCCCGCACGTCATCGCGCCAGCCGTCGCGGGCGTCGGCGACCTCGCGGACCTGCGTTTCGGCGTAGCGGTCCCGCGCCTCCGTGTATTCCGCCCGGCCGCCGATCTCCGCCGGGTCGGGGCCGGCGGGGGCGGGATAGCGCTCCGCGACGAAGGCGGCGGCGTACTGGTTCAGCGCCTCGACGTCCTCCGGCGTCTGCACCTCGGCGAGGCGCGTCGCGCCCGCCTCGCCGATGGGCCTGCCGTCGGAACCGGGTTGCCCGGCGAGCCAGACGAAGAAGGCCTGGCCGAGGTCGCGGTCGATCGCCCGGGCCTCCGACCGCGCCCGCGCCTCCTGCTCCGACCAGCTCTCGGATTCCCGGTGCGCCACCGAGGCGCGTTCCTGGAAGCTCCGCATCCGGGTGAGGTTGGCCGAGAGGCTCTCCTCCAGGCTCGCCGCCTCGCTCTCTCCCGTGGCGGTGGAGTACCGCCGGGCGGCGTCCGAGACCCGGGACCAGAGGTCGAGCACCTGGTGCTGCTCGGCATAGTCTCTGACCCGGTTCCAGTCGTCGGACTCGATGGTCTGGCCGCGCCAGGTGGCGGAGCCGCCCGCGCCGATCTTCACGATCTTCGCGAGGCCGCCGCCGATCGTCGCCTCGCCGGTCAGCATCAGCGCCTGGCTCTTCGAGAGACCCGCCGTCTCGGCAAGCTTCTCCATGTGGGATTCGAGCGCCTGCGCCTGGGTGCTCTCGCTCTCCGTGACGCCCCTCGCATACGCCTCGCCGGTGGAGACGTCGCGGCCATAGCGCTCCACGAGGGCGGTGGCGTCGGTGACGGCGGCGTTGCGCGCGCTCCCGGCCTCGACCGAGAGGTCATGCGAGAGGGAGCGGGCCTCCGCCGCGCGGGTCTCGAAGTGCGTCGCGACCGTCTCCGAAAGGCGTATCCCGGCGGCGGGGATGCGGCTGGTGGCCGCGCCCGCGTCGAGCACGACGGTGCCGTCGCCGGTCACGGTGACGGCCGAGCCGCCGGGCGCGTATCCGGTGAAGCGCCCGGTGTCGACATGGGCCGAGGTGCGGACCTGGCGGCCCTCCAGCGTCGCGAACCGGTGGGTGTCATGGGCGGTGCTGGCGAGCGCGATGTTGCCCGTGGTCCCCTCGTGCGCGGCGGAGCTTGCGGCATCCTGGCCCACGGCCAGCACCGAGGTCGCGAGCACCGTCGCCTTGGAGAGCCCGTAGGCGAGCGCGGCGGCGAGGAACGGCACCGACATCGAGAGATAGCCCGACATCACCGCGACGTCGGACGCCACCGCCCGGATGCCGGCTTGGGCGACCAGCGAGATGCCGACATCGCCCCCCGGCATCATGGCGGCCGCGGACATACGCTCTGCCGCCTCCCCCATGCTGATCCGGTGCAGCACGGCGTAGAGCGGACCCCACGATTGCAGCCAGATCAGCCCCGTGACGTAGGACCGGAATATGGTCGCCCCCGCCGGGGTCAGCATCAGCAGCACCGCCATCGGGAACGCCCCGACATAGAGGCACTCGAAGACGATGCGCAGCAGCGGCACCCAGGTCTCGGCCTGGCGCCCGATGGCACGGTAGGCCGAGACCGTCTGTGCCTCGGCCCGCGCCTCGGTATAGGCGCGCAACGCGGCGGCGTTGCCGGCCTCGGCCGCCCATTGCTCGCCGGCGGCATGGACCGCGTTGAGCGTCATCTGCTGGCGCATGATCTCGGCCGCCGAGCGCGACGCCCCGATCAGGAAGTCGTGCGCGGCCGGCAGCGCGGCCAGCAGCTCGGCCCGCGCCAGCGCGTCCGTCGCCGCGTCCGGGAACAGGCGCCGCCCGAACACGGTCCCGGCGCGGCCGAGCTCGGCGGTCCATTGCGCGTCGAGCCTGCCGGCGGCATCGCGGCAGGTGACGATGGCGCGGTCGACCGTGCCGCCGCCGGCCCGCGTCGCGAACTCCACCATGCGCGCGGGCGAGGCCCCGGCCGAGGGCGTGCCCGTCGCGGTGATCAGGGTCCACAGGTCGGTCGACTCGCGGAGATCGTCCGCCGAGACGTGGCCCAGCAGCAGCGCGTGGAACACGCACTGGCGGGCATAGTTGCGCAGGTTCCGCCCGAACACGGCGTCGGTCGCTTCGAGCCGGGTCGCCTTGGCCGCGAGGCGGGCGCCGAAGATCAGCCCGTGGCGGTGGTAGCGGAGATCGTTCGGCAGGGTGAACGCCTGCTCGGAGAGCCGCGTCAGCCCGTCGCCCACCTGGCTGGTGAGGGACGCGAAGAGCGAGAGCCCGACGGGGACGTTGGCGACCGCCGCGGGCGCCAGCGCCGGATCGAGCCGGTCGACCACCCGGACGGTCGCCTTCGGCACGATCATCGCGCCCCAGACCGCGACGAACAGCAGCACCCATTTCGCGTTGTCCTTCCACGATCCCCCGAAGGCGGTCCGCAGCAGCACCCAGGCGAGCCCTCCGACGCCCGCGATCTGGGCGAGCTGGATGTACGCCCCGCCGCCGGTAATGGCCGCGACCGCGTTCAGCAGGTCGACAAGGTACGTCCCGCCGCCCAGGGTGAAGAGCTCGAACATCGTTACCGCGACCCCGCGCCCGCGCCGCCGCGCGAGAAGGCCAGGGCCGCGCGGAGGTCGGCCGAGAGAGCGCCGGCAAGCTCGGTCTCGATCAGCCGCAGCTTCTCGATCACCCTGAGCGCGGTGTTGAACCGCCTGAGACCCTCGTTCCGGTGCCGGGCGAGGGCGGACCGGTTGGACCTGAGCCCCTCGCGCCAGCGTTGCAGCTGCTCGCCGTCGGCGATGTCGAGCGCGCCCGCGCGCTCCTCCACCGTCCGGTGCAGGTCGGAGATCCAGACATGCAGCACGTCGAGCGCGACGGCTTCGGCGAGCGCGTCCATCTCCTGGTCGACCA
>JAPPHW010000407.1 GCA_028820945.1 Defluviicoccus sp. | reverse complement strand
CGATGGGGCGCCGATCACCGGGCATCCTCATCCCCCGGGACCCGAAGGGTTACGGCGGCATTCCGGCAATCCGGGAGTTGCGGCGGACATGCGGGGTCGGGGGTTTGATTGACTCGGCTTGCGGTTTGAAGACCGGCAAGGACTGTTTTTGTTCAACTTATTGAAAATACTGCAAAAATATTGTTTTCTGACAGAAGTAGACAAATCGCTACCGGGTCGACATTTGCGCCCCTCGAATGCCGAGCGGGAATGTCGACCTTTGCCGACTCGACCCGCCTGTCGACATTACCGTCGGCAAATACCGACCGTGCGCGCGCGGCACCGGGAGGTCGGCAAATCCGATCCGCGGGTCGGCAGGTCGCGGCGGTGGTGTGGTCGTCCCGGTATCTCTCCGTCACCGTCGGCCCGAGCCGTGGCGATGAGCGGGCCGGTTCGCCTAGTAGGCCCGATCGCGGCGCAGCACGCGCAACAACTGGATTTCCCGCAGGTCGCTCCGAAACCGGGAGAATACCCTCCGGTCCCCCACTCTCAACCGCCACTCAGGCGGGTTCGCGTTCTTCAGCTTCGCGACATCGCCACGGCCGGTCTCCGCCAGCTCGATCACGGCATCGCGAACCCGGTGCGCCAGCGCCGGTTCGAGCTTCTTCATGTCTTTGACAGCCGGACGGGTCCATACCAGCGTCCATGTCTTATTCCCAGCTCGTCGCGCAGCGCCCGGTCGGACACCACGTCGCCCGCGTCGAGGGCGTCGCGATCCTCCTCGTTCAACCGCGCTTCCGTCTCGGGAGCGCGAACGAGCGCGCGGACGAACGGATGACCGTGCCCGGACAGAAACTCGAGATAGCGCTCCGCCGCGAGGAGTTCGCCCGAGGGAAGGGCGTCAATCAGCCGATGCAGCCTCTCCTTGGATCCGGTTTCCATGGCGGTTCGTCCGTCAACGATCGCTGCCTCTGCACGTCCTGGAATCTAGGAAGCTCGCCTGCCCTCGTCCAGCCACCGCCGACTGCGGGACGTCGTCTTCTGTCGGTCCCGACTCGCCGGCCCGTTCAGGCAACCCGCCGGCCGCGCAGCATGGCGAGCGACACGACGAAGGCGACCGCGAGGATGGCGGCGCCCGCGATATAGGGCATGTCGCGTCCCCAGGCGGCGAACAGCGCGCCGGCGGTTATCGGACCCAGGATGCGCATCAGGCTCTGGACCGACTGGGTTACGCCGAGAATCGCGCCCTGGGTATCCTCCGGCGAGGCGCGCGAGATCAGCGCGTTGAAGGCGGGCTGCCCGAGGCCGTAGCCGAGCGTGATCGCGGCGCCCGACAGCGCGATCGCGGTCACCGTGTCGGACATGGGCAACGTGCCGATGCCGACCGCCATCGCCAGAACCCCGTAGGCCGCCGTCCGCCCCTCGCCGCGCAGCCGCACCACGACCCCGACGAGCCCGCCCTGGACGATCACCAGCAACACGCCGATATAGGCGAAGAAGAAACCGGTCTCGCGCGGCCCCCAGCCCACCGCCCGCTCCGCCCAGATGGCGAAGGTGGATTCGAGCCCGCCCATGGCGAAGCCCATCATGGCGAAGCACAGAATGGGGATACCGACCGCCGGCATGGCGAGGACGCGAGCCAGCCCGGCGAGCTGGGCGCGGACGCTGTAGCGGGGGCCGGACCGTTGGCGGCGTTCCGGCTCCCGCAGGAACAGGAGCCCGAAGAGGACGCCGACGAACGACATCGCCGCCGCCGCCAGGAACGGCGTCCGGAAGTCCGGGTTGGCGGGGTCGGGCCCGGCGAGGATGCCGCCGATCGCCGGGCCCAGCACGAAGCCGAGCCCGAAGGCGGCGCCGAACAGGCCGAGCCCCTTCGCGCGGTCCTCCTCCGGCGTCACGTCGGCGATATAGGCCTGGCCGACCGCGATGTTGGCGCCGAAGATGCCGCCCATCGCGCGCGCCGCGAACAGCATCCAGAGCGCCTCGGCGAAGCCGAGCCAGAGGAAGGAGAGCACCGAGCCCATCAGGCTCAGGAGCAGGATGGGCTTCCGTCCCCACTTGTCGCTCGCCCAGCCCCACAGGAACGAGAACACGAAGCCGAACGCCGAATAGGTCGCGAACAGCAGCGTCACCGTCGCCGGCCCGGCGCCGAACCGCTCGGCCCAGAACGGGGTAAGCGGGATGATGATCCCAAACCCCACCATGTCCATGAATACGGTGATCAGGAGCGCCGTCAGCGCGCCCCCGCGGCGAAACCTGCCCCTCATCCGCGCATCGCGCGCTCAGCCATGGCGCCGTTCCGACAAACCGCGTTCGATGGTCGCGAGCATACACAAGGCAGCAGCAGCCGCGTTGCGGGGCCGCCCTTTTGCCCTATGATCCCGCGGGCGGCGGACTATAGCCGGCGTCAAAGGGCCGCGCGAGGGCCGGAGGGGCAACGATGACGATTCGGATCGAATACTGCGTGAGATGAAACTACGAGCCGCGCGCCCTCCGTGCGAGGGACAGGCTCGAGGCGCTCGGCGCCGAGGATGTCGAGATCGCTCCCGGCGCGACCGGCGCCTTCGAGATCGTCATCGACGGGCGGACCGCCTGGTCCAAGCTCGGGACCGGACGTTTCCCGACCGACGAGGAGGTCGACGCGCTGCTCGGCTGACCGCGGGGAAGCGCCTCAGTTCGTGCGGGCCGGTGCCTTGAGGCGCGCCTCGGCGCGGGGCGCATCGAAGCTCCTTCGCGCCGGGCTCACGGGCTTCGTCCCGTCCTCCCCGACCTCGACGATCGCATAGCTGCGCTCCGACAGCCCGTCCTCGCCGAAGCGGAACAGCCCGGAGGCGCCCTCGAAACCGCGCGCGTCGCGCAGCGCCCGGGCACCGAAATCCGCGCCGGGACGCCGTCCGAGGAGCGCCGCGACCGCCGCCGCGTCGTAGGCCAGCGCCGCCAGCGGGCCGGGCGGCTTGCCGAACGATTCCGCGAAGCGCCGCTCGAAGAGGCTGCCGAGCTCGGTCGCGGGGCTCGCGTACCATGCGCCCCTGAGCGCCGGCTCGTATCTCAGCTCGAGCCGGTCCCATGTCGAAATGCCGAGTACGCGCACCCGGTCGCTCGGAATGTCGTAATACGGCAAACGCGCCGCGATGGCGTAGACAGGGCTGCTGCCGGACGGCACGAGAATCGCGTCGAAGTCGACATTTCCCAGCGTGTCGCGATTCTTCAGCCGCTCCAGAATGGCGACCGACTCGGCATCCCCGCGCCGTTTCAGGGCGGCGCGGTGCTCGCGCAGCGCGGCCTTGCGCCCGTCGTAGCGGGCGAGTCGGCGAATCGCGCGGTCGATCGACGGCACGTCATCGGTGTAGACGGCAATCTCGTGCACACCGATGCCGGCCTCACGCGCCGCGGCGTCGGCGGCGACGGCGGCCTGGGCGCCGAACC
>JAPPHW010000057.1 GCA_028820945.1 Defluviicoccus sp. | reverse complement strand
GCGGGCGCCCCGGCGTCCGGCTTGGGCGCCCGCGGCGGCGGTTCGGCGGGCGCCGCGGCCATCCGTTTGCGCTCGCGCTTCGCCGGCTCGGCCTGGATCTCGATGTCGAGCTTCTCGATCGTGCCGTTCTCGTCGGTCCAGAGCTCGAGGATGCGCTTGGCGAAATTCTCGTTCACATAGTCGCGCATGAAGCGGGTCGGCGTCGCGATGCGCACCGCGTTGCCGTCGACGCCGAGCAGCGTCAGCGGCTTGAGCCAGCTGCGGTACGAGGAATCGCCGACCTCCGCGCGGAGCAATCCCCTTACCCGTGCCCATTGCGCAGAAGTCCGCGAGTCCATCTTCGTCCCCGCCGGCTTCAGGATTCGTTCGAGGGAATTACGGCCGACGCGGGCGCGTTCGCCGGAAGGTCCGCACTGTCGGCCGGCGAGCCGTCATGCCCGGCCGGGAGCCGTTGCCCAAGCGTCGTTCGGATGTGTGCCGGGCTCGTTCGAGGCCCGTTTCGTATCGGCGTTCCCAACCCGCTCACCATGGCCCCGAAGCCAGCCCTTCCTCAATCGAGGAAATAAAACGACATTCGCCGTCAGGTATTAGTCCCGTCCTGCGATAGTATTGCTTAGAATTCGCAAGTATAGGGAATGTCCTGCCTGATTTTTATTGTTCCGCGGACACCCCCACGCCGTCCTGCCTGAAAACAGTAGCTTCCCCGGACGGATGGCGCAATGCCGTCTTGGCGGGCAAAACGGATTATTACGGAAAAAAGTCGCCGCCCGGAGCGCCCGGCCGGCGGGAATCGGCCGCCCGGGGCCGGTCTTTGCCGGCGCGGCCTGTGGATATCGGGGATAGTTCGAAGGGCGGCGCCCTTCCGCGAGCGGGAAGGGAGAGGGGGACCCTTCGGGCGGCAACCGGACGCGATCGCGCCCGGCCGAAAATTGCCTTAGCCCAGCGCCTTCACCCGTGCGTTCAGCCGCGCGACCTTCCGGGCGGCCGTGTTGCGGTGAACGACGCCCCGGGCGACCCCGCGCATCAGTTCCGGCTGGGCCGCCTTCAGGGCGGCTTCCGCCGCTTCCCGGTCGCCCGCGTCGAGCGCGGCTTCGACCTTCTTCACGTGGGTCCGGACACGGCCGCGGCGGGCGCCGTTGATGTCGGCGCGGCGGGCGTTGCGGCGCGTCCGCTTCTTGGCCGATTTGATGTTCGCCATCGGTCGTACCCGTTGCCTGATTCGAATGGGGAAGCGCTTTTAGCCCGCCCGCCCCGCCCCGTCAACAGAGCCCGCGGCGGTTTACCTTGCGGCGAGACGGCACGATATTATGCGCATGACGCTGCTGAAGATCGCCCGCATGGGCCATCCGGTCCTGCTTCGGGAGGCCGAGCCGGTCGCCGATCCCACCTCGCGCGAGATCCGCCGGCTGGTCGACGACATGGTCGAGACCATGGAGGACGCCAACGGCGTCGGCCTCGCCGCGCCGCAGGTTCACGTGAGCCGCCGGGTGATCGTGTTCAAGGCGCCCGCCGAACGGGCCGGCCCGGACGGGAACGAGGACGCCGAGACGCTGCTGACCGCCCTGGTCAATCCGGTCTTCGAGCCGGTCGGCGACGAGGTCGAGCTGGGCTGGGAGGGCTGCCTTTCGATTCCCGGCCTTACCGGCGCCGTGCCGCGCCACGCCCGCATCCGCTATCGCGGAACCGCGCCGGACGGGCGGGCGGTGGAGCGCGAGGCGCAAGGTTTCCATGCCCGCGTCGTCCAGCATGAGATCGACCATCTCGACGGCATTCTCTACACGATGCGGATGGACGATTTGCGCATGCTGGCCTTCTCGGACGAGATGCGCCATTTCGCCGAGGCGGCGCGGGCCGGCGGGCGAGGCGCCCGATGACCGCGGACAGCGACGATCTCCGCGACCGGCTGGTTCTCGCCGCGGCGCGGCATGCGGCGGCCGAAGGATGGGTTCCGGCCGCGATCCGGGCGGGCGCGGCGGAAATCGGCATCGACGAGGCCGAGGCGCGGCGGCTGTTGCGCGGCGGCCCGCGCGAGCTGTTCCGGGCCTTCAGCGACTGGGCGGATGCCCGCATGGCCGAGGCGCTGGAAGCGGGCGGCGGCCGCAACCCGCGGCTCAGCGGGCGGGTGGAGAGCGCGGTGCTGGCGCGGCTCGGGGCGCTCGAGCCCTGGCGCGACTCCGTCCGGCGCGGCGTCGCCTTCGCCGGGCTGCCGCAGAACGCGGCGCTCGCGGTCGCCTGCTACTGCCGCACCGTCGACCGCATCTGGCGCGCCGCGGGGGACCGCTCGCACGATTTCAGCTTCTATACCAAGCGCGCCCTGCTCGCCGGGGTGCTGGGCGCGACGACGCTGGTCTGGCTCGACGACCGCTCCGAGGGCGGCGAGGTCACCCGCGCCTTCCTGCGGCGCCGGCTCGCCGACGTGTTGCGGATCCAGAAGCTGCGCGCCGGCGCGGAGCGGCTGTCTCGGCGGCTCTCCGAACCGCTCCGCCCGCCCGCCGGGCTGCGCCGCCGCCGGTCTTCGATTTTCTAGGGCGGGATGCCGGGGACCGGCCGGATGGAGAGACGCGCCGGCGCGGGGATTCTCCGGCGCGGCGCCTGTCTGGCGATTGTCTGCGCCGCGTTGGCCGCCCCGGTGCGGGCGACGGAGCCCGTCGATCTCGAGCTCGTCATCGCGACCGATGTTTCGCGCAGCATCGACCATCAGGAGGCGCTGCTGCAGCGCGAGGGGGTCGCCGCGGCGTTCCGCAACCAAGCGGTCATCCGCGCCATCGGCTCGGGAATCCTGGGCAGGATCGGCGTCGCCTATATCGACTATTCGAGCCGCGCCTACAACAGGATCGTCGTCGACTGGACGATCGTCAGCGACCGCGAGAGCGGGGAGGCCTTCGCCGCCCGCCTGCTCGCCGCGCCGCTGACCTTCGGCCGGCGCACCTCGATCAGCGACGCCATCGAGATGGCGCAGGAGATGATCGAAACGAACGCGCTCGAGGGGACGCGGCGCGCGATCGACGTCTCCGGCGACGGTCCGAACAATCACGGACGCCTCGTGAGCGCGGTCCGCGACGCCGCCATCGCCCGGCGGATCGCCATCAACGGGCTTCCGATCGTGAACGAGCGCGGCGGGTTCGGCCGCAGGTTCTACCTGCCCGACCTCGACAAGTACTATCTCGGCTGCGTGATCGGCGGGCCCGGGGCGTTTCTCGTGGTCGCCAACAGTTTCGAGGACTTCGCGCGCGCGATCAGGCGGAAGCTGATCCTCGAGATCGCGGGGACGGCGCCCCGCCTCATCCGGGCATCCTCGCCCACCGGATACGTCTACCCGAAGGGTTGCGACATCGGCGAGCGCATGTGGAACTACTGGAACGATCCGTAAGGGCGGCGCCCCCTGTTCCCCCGGCCGTCATGCCCGGACTTGTTCCGGGCATCCACGCCGTGAGGCATCGCGGTGCGA
>JAPPHW010000200.1 GCA_028820945.1 Defluviicoccus sp. | reverse complement strand
AGATCGGCGTGGTCTGCGACCAGATGCCGGTCGGGCTGCGGAAGTCCGGGATGCCCGATTCGGTCGAGATCCCGGCGCCGGTGAAGACGACCGCCCGGCGGGCGTCCGCGATCAGCCCGGCGAGGCGCTCGATGTCGGCGCGGGCGTCCTCCATCTCAGCCGGCCTGGAACTGGTCGAACGCGGCCAGCGCGTCCGCGCCGTACACCGCCGCCGGGCCGCCGCCCATCTCGATCGCGACGCCGATCGTATCGGCGAGCTCCTCGCGGCTGGCCCCGTGCTTGATCGCCGAGCGCACGTGGAAGACGATGCAGCCCTCGCAGCGGGTGGCGACGGCGATCGCGATGGCCATCAGCTCCTTGGTCTTCGCATCCAGCGCGCCGTCCTTCGACGCCGCCCCCATCAGGTCGCGGAAGGCGCGCATCTGGTCGGGCGCGGCGCGGAATAAATTGCCCGCCCTCGCGTCGACCTCGCCGGCGAGCGCCTTGTAGTCCTTGCTCATCTCGTTCTCCCTTCAGGTGGCGAGCTCTTCCCGGCCGCGGAAATGGTCCAGCGCCTCCGGGTTGGCGAGCGCCTCGATGTTCCTGACCGCCTCGCCGTGGACGATCGAACGGACGGCGAGCTCGACGATCTTGCCGCTCTTGGTGCGCGGAATGTCGGGGACGGCGACGATGCGCGCCGGCACGTGGCGCGGCGAGGCGCCCCTGCGGACCCGGTCCCTGATCCGGTCCTCCAGCGCGCCGTCGAGCTCGCATCCGGGGGCGAGCCTGACGAACAGGACGACGCGCACGTCGCCCTCCCAGTCCTGGCCGATGGCGAGCCCTTCCTCCACCTCGTCCAGTTGCTCGACCTGGCGGTAGATCTCCGCCGTTCCGATCCTGACCCCGCCCGGGTTGAGCACCGCGTCCGACCGGCCGTAGATGATCGTGCCGCCGTGCTCGGTCACCTCGGCATAGTCGCCGTGGCACCAGACGTTGGGGAACCGCTCGAAATAAGCCCCCCGGTAACGCGCGCCGTCCGGGTCGTTCCAGAACTTCACCGGCATGGCGGGGAACGCGCGCGCGCAGACCAGCTCGCCCTTCTCGCCGGTGACCGCCCGCCCGCCGTCGTCGTAGACGCGGACGTCCATGCCGAGCCCGAAGGCCTGGATCTCGCCCCGCCGCACCGGGGCGGTCGGGTTGCCGAGCACGAAGCAGGAGACGATGTCCGTCCCGCCCGAGATCGACGACAGGCAGATATCCCGCTTGATCGAGGAATAGACGAAGTCGAAGCTCTCCGGCACCAGAGGCGAACCGGTCGACATCATCGCGCGGAGCGGGCCGAGGTCGTGGCTCTCGCGCGGCGCGAGCCCCGATTTCTTCACCGCGTCGATGTATTTCGCCGAGGTCCCGAAATGCGTCATGCCCGCCTCGTCGGCGAAGTCGAACAGCGCGTCCATCCCGGGATGCGACACCGAGCCATCGTAGAGCAGCGCCGTCGCGCCCGCGGCGAGCGTCGACGCCAGCCAGTTCCACATCATCCAGCCCAGCGTGGTGGCGTAGAAGACGCGGTCGCCCGGTCTGACGTCGGTGTGGAGGATGTGCTCCTTGAGGTGCTGCAGCAGCGTGCCGCCGGCGCCGTGGACGATGCATTTGGGGGTGCCGGTGGTCCCCGACGAGAACAGGATGTAGAGCGGGTGGGCGAAGGGCAACTGCCGGAATTCGATCTCGCCGGCCGGGTAAGGGGCGATCGCGTCCCGCAGCGTTTTCGCGAGCGGGAGCGCGTCGAGGTCGGGTTCGTCCGCCAAATAGGGCACGACGATTACCGACTCGACCGAGGGCAAACGGTCCAGCGCCTCGCGCGCCCGGGAGAGCGAATCGATGGGCTTGCCGTTATAGGTGTAGCCGTCGGCGGTTATCAGCAGCTTGGGCTCGATCTGGCCGAACCGGTCGAGCATGCCGGCGACCCCGAAATCGGGCGAGCATGACGACCAGACCGCGCCGATGCTGGAGGCGGCGAGCATCGCGGCGATGGACTCGGGAATGTTCGGAAGGTAGCCCGCCACCCGGTCGCCTTGCCCCACGCCCGCCGCCGCAAACGCCTGGGCGAGGCGCGACACGAGGTCGTAGAGCTCGGCGCGGCTCACCGTGCCGCGTACCCGGTCCTCGCCGCGGAAGACCATCGCGGGGCCGTCGTCCCGGTGGCGCAGCAGGTTCTCGGCGAAGTTGAGCCTGGCGTCGGGGAACCAGCGGGCGCCCGGCATCTTCTCCCCGTCCGCCAGCGCCGTCTCGCCTCGCGTCCCGGCGACGACCCCGCAGAAATCCCAGATCGAGACCCAGAACGCCTCCCGGTTCTCCACCGACCAGCGGTGCAGCGCCGCGTAGTCGGCGAATTCCAGCCCATGCGCGTCCTTCAGCATCGCGAGGTAGCGGGTAAGGTTCGCGTCCCGGATCCGGTCGGGCGAGGGCGTCCAAAGCGGTTCGGTCAAGGCGTTCCCTCTCGTTTCGGGGCCGCGGCTTTCTCGCGCGGCCGGGCGTTCCGCGTCAACCCCGCCATCCAGCGGCTCTGATCGCGCGCATGCCGTGGCGCTTGCCCCGCCGTCACCCCGGACTTGTTCCGGGGTCCAGGGCCACAGGCACCGCCCTCGCCCGGCTTTCCCCGGATCGTCGTTCGCGGCGAGACTGGACCCCGGAACAAGTCCGGGGTGACACAAGGGGGGCGACGGGACCGTGTTTCGAAGGCACCCGGCCTCGCCTCAGACGACAAGTTAATGCTTGTGGGAACAAGTCCGGGGTCACGGCCTTGGTTCGGCGGCGCGAAGAGGGTCCTCAGCCCGAGTATGCGCGGAGCCGCCGTATCGAGAGACGACTCCCGTCAACCCCGCGGGCGCAGCCGGACCGAGCGCGAGGCGAGTCGCGGGAACCATGCCTTGCGCCACATCAGCCAGCGTTGATGGAGCGGCGCGATCGTGACCTCCTCGCGCCCCTCGATCGTCGCCCTGACGATCTTGGCCGCGACCGCGGCGGGGTCCATGCCGGCCGCCATCGCCGGGTCCATCCGGCCGTAGGCGCTCCCGTCGCCGCGCAGCGCGTTGACCGAGACCTTCGTCTTCACGCTTCCCAGCACGACGAGCAGCACCCCGATTCCGTCGCGGTGCGCCTCCGCGCGAAGCGCGTCGAACAGCCCGTGCAGCGCCTTCTTGGACGCGTTGTAGCCCGACCGGTAGGGAGACGAGTAATAGGCCGCGATGCTGGAGATGACGACGATCCGCCCGCCGCCCTCCATCGCCGGCAGCGCCGCCTTGGTGAGCGCCAGCGGCCCGAAGAAGTTGACCTCGAAGAGGCGGCGGTAGACATCGATGCCGGCATCGGCGATCAGCGCCCGCTGGGTCTGGCCCGCGTTGTGCATCAGCACGTCGATGCGTTTCTCCACGCGCGCGACGTCCGCCGCCGCCGCCGCGATGGAGCCGGGATCGGCGAGGTCCA
>JAPPHW010000034.1 GCA_028820945.1 Defluviicoccus sp. | reverse complement strand
TCGGTCTCCGAGAGCTCGAAGAGATGGGAAATGCCGAGCCAGTCGATCATGGCCGGTTATTCCTTTCCCTGGCGGCGCGCCGGGGCCAGTGTCGCGTTTCCCGAGTTCCTTCGCAAACGGTCCGGTCCGGCGCTCCGTTTCCCTCCCGGCCGTCATGCCCGGACTTGTTTCGGGCATCCACGTCCGTCCGCCGTCTCGCTCGCTCCTGGCGCGCACAGCGATGCCGCAAGGCGTGGATGCCCGGAACAAGTCCGGGCATGACGTGTCGGGCGTGCGCCATCCATGGGCGGCGCTTTTCGGGCGGAAGGCTACGGATTCGCCGCGATCAGGTTTTCGATCTCGTCCTCGCCCATCGGGAAGCGGAACTGCTCGTTGCGCATCCGCACGCGCTGGATCGAGACCTCGCGGATGGCGCGTTTCATCCGCTCGAGGTCGTCGTCGGTCCGCGCCGCTCTCGCCGCCCCTGCCGCCGCGTCCTCGTAATGGTCCTTCTCGTCGTTGTGGATGATCTTCATCGCGGCGGCGAGCTTCTCCTCCAGCGGACCCCCGGACAACTTCGATGCCTCGCGGAAGGTGCTCGCCCCGCCGCCCTCCGTGAGTCCCATCGCGGCGACCAGGCAGGGATCGTCCGATTCGACGTATCCGCGGCGCATCCCGTTGAGCTTCACGTCTTCGGGGAGCTGCTTCGCGTCGTCGGGCGTGAGCTTCCGGCCGAGCACGAATTCGAGCACCTCGGCCAGCACCACGTAATGCTCGAACTCCTCGGTCATCATTTTGAGCGCGCCCAGCATGTCGCGCCGGTCGACCTCGCCGTCGAGCCCCCGGAAGCGCTCGACGATCTCGCAGAACTCCATGTGGAGCCCGTTCGCGAACCCGTCGGTGGGGCCGTAGCCGATGACCGGGTTGAGCTCCTTGTAGACCGCCGACCGGAGGTAATGGATGTAGTCGTCCCGGCTCGGCGGGCCGGCGAAGAAACGCCTCGTGATCTCGGCCTCGGCGTCCCAGAACGGTTTCGCGGCCGCGATCAGCGCGGCGGCACGGTCGGTCATGGCGCCTTCTCCACCCTTTGCTGTGCGGGGCCCGATTAAGCCACGCGGCCCCGCGATGTCAAAGCGCGGTATAGTGCCGGGCATGGCGACCCTCGAAGCCGATATCGCGCCCGGGGCCGGGACGCGCCGCGACCTCGTCGGGATGTCGCGCGAGGAGCTGGGCGCGGCGCTCGCCGGGCTCGGCCTCCCCGCGTTCCGCGCCAAGCAGGTGTGGCACTGGATCTATTTCCGGGGCGCGACCGAATTCGACGCGATGACGACGCTTGCCAAGCCGCTGCGCCGACTGCTCGCCGAGCGCTTCGCGATCTCGCGGCCCGGCGTGACCAGGGCACAGGTCTCCGAAGACCGCACGCGCAAGTGGCTGGTCGGGTTCGGGGACGGCAGCGAGGCCGAGACGGTCTTCATCCCCGAAGACGACCGGGGCGCGCTCTGCGTCTCCTCGCAGGTCGGCTGCACGCTCAACTGCTCGTTCTGCCACACCGGAACCCAACCCTGGGTGCGCAACCTGACCGCCGGCGAGATCGTGGGCCAGGTCATGCTGGCGCGCGACGCGCTGGGCGAGTGGCCGACCGGGGCGAACGGGCAGAGGCTGCTCTCGAATATCGTGCTGATGGGGATGGGCGAGCCGCTCTACAACTACGACAACGTCGTCAAGGCGATGAACATCGCGATGGACATGGAGGGAATCGCGATCAGCCGGCGGCGGATCACGCTGTCGACGGCGGGCGTGGTGCCGCGCATCGGCGATGTCGGGCGCGATCTCGGGGTCAGGCTCGCGATCTCGCTGCACGCGGTGACCGACGAGCTGCGCGACGTGCTGGTGCCGCTCAACCGGCGCTACCCGATCGCCGATCTGCTGGCCGCCTGCCGCGGCTACCCGGGCGGGCGCAACGCGCGGCGCATCACCTTCGAATACGTCATGCTGCGGGACGTGAACGATTCCGAGGCCGACGCGCGCGCGCTGGTCCGGCTGGTGCGCGGCATCCCGGCCAAGATGAACCTGATCCCGTTCAACCCATGGCCCGGCGCGCCCTACGAATGCTCGACGCCCCGGGCGATCGAGCGCTTCGCCGCGATC
Organism: Defluviicoccus sp.; assembly: GCA_028820945.1. The sequence continues at coordinate 1,338 of JAPPHW010000034.1, read as the reverse complement.
GTCAACCGCGCCGGTTACGCCTCGCCCGTCCGCACCCCGCGCGGCCGCGACATCCTGGCGGCCTGCGGTCAGCTGAAGTCGGACAGCGTGCGCGTGCGGGCGCGGGCCGGCTGAGCCGCGCCCTATTCCGGGCCGGACACGGGCGCCTGGCCTGTGACGTCACGCCCGGAATAAGTCGATTGCTGTCCGGTTTGGATTTTGCGGGCCGGGTGCAAGGCTTGAGCACAACCGGGTTGCGCTCGTCACGGCCCCGCATCCCGACCTCCGACACCATTCACCGCGAGGTCGGAGAATCGCGACACCGCGAATCGGGCCAGCGCGTTTTTCAGCAGCCTGCTAAGGGATCCGTCCTCGGCTACGGCTCGCCCAGTCGCCGCCGCTGTAAGTTACGCAGTGAACGAGAACCTCTCTGGCGTCGTCGTCCACTGTAAACGCGATAACTGCCCTTCTTCCGGCCGGTATGGCCCGCAGGCCGGGAGCGATTTCGTCGCGGATCGACCCCTTGTGCGGCGTTCGTGCCAAACTCGCGATCTCCAGGTCGATCTCCGAGAGTCTGCGCCGGGCCGCTTCGCTTCCCGCATACCCGACGATCCATCGAGCTATCGCCTCCAGGTCTTGCGCCACGAGCGGGTGGAAGCGGACACGATACGTCATCCGGCGCGAGACGCATCGACGGCGGCGCGGGCCGCCGAAAACGCCTGTTCGTCGTCAACGTATTCCGAACGCGCCGTCCGCATCCGTTCGCGGATTTCCTCCGCCAAGGCGGAAAGCGCCACTTCCCGCTCCCGATCGTCCTGAATCATCTGCTCGACGGCGGCGGCCACCGCGGCACTCTGAGTGGCGAAAACGCCTTCGTTCACCTTCTCCATGAGAAAATCGTGGTGCCGATCGGTGAAGCTGAGAGTCGTCTTGACGGTCATCCATGCCTCCATGGTATGACTAAGTCATACAACAGCTCGTCGGTGTGCTCAAGCGTTCGATATCGAGACCGCCCTGCGCGAAACCGACCGGCTGCCGGGAAGCCCGATCCGCTTCCATCCGGTCCGATCAGACCCTACACTCCGGCGCCTTTGGCGAGGGGAGGGGCGATGGCCGGAGACGTGAAGAAGGCGGTGCTTGCCTATTCGGGCGGGCTCGACACCTCGGTCATCCTCAGATGGCTCCAGGAGACTTATCGCTGCGAGGTGGTGACTTTCACCGCCGATCTCGGCCAGGGCGAGGAGCTCGAGCCCGCCCGCAGGAAGGCCGAGCAGGCCGGCGTGCGCGAGATCTACATCGACGATCTGCGCGAGGAGTTCGTGCGCGACTTCGTATTCCCGATGTTCCGCGCCAACGCGC
>JAPPHW010000174.1 GCA_028820945.1 Defluviicoccus sp. | reverse complement strand
GAGTGGATCGTCACCATGCCCATCGGCGAGCCGCCCTATTACTGGGACGTGCCCGGCAACCTCGCCGAAAAGCGCTTCCCGACGCGCTGGGAGCTCGACGGCGTATCGCCCGACAACCCGGTCTATATCCGCCCCATCTGGGGCTTCTGGCGCCACATCCTGCCGCTCACCTCCATCGCCAACTCCGCCGCGCTCGATGCCGCCGGCATCGGCCGCGACACGCCCGACCCGTCCCCCTCCATCGAGATCGAACGCGATCCCGGCACCGGCGAGCCCAACGGCGTAATCCACGAGCACACCTATATGCCGGTGATGGAGCTCAGCCATTTCAACCGGGCGCCGCGCTTCACCCATTCCGACCGGGTGGCGGGAATCAAGGCGGCGATGGCGATCTACAACCGGACCGGGACCACCAGCGTCTTCGAGGAGCACGGCGCGGCGCAGGAGCTGATCCAGGCCTGGCAGGCGGTGCACGCGGCGGGCAGGGCGACGGTCCGCGCCAACCTCGTCTTCAGCCCGTCCTGGGGGCCGGAGCGCGACATCGACTACACGCATGCGCTGCGCTCCTGGTCGGGCTGGCTCGGCGGGCGCGGGCTCGGCGACGACTGGCTCGCGGTGGGCGGGCTCTATACCGAGTTCGGCTTCGATGCGGACGCGCTCTTGCGCGCCCGTGCCTCGCCCTATACTGGCTGGTCGGGGTTCAACTACGATTGCGGCGTGCCGCGCGAGAAGATGGTCGACTTCCTGACCGAGGCGGCGCGCAACTCGATCCGCATCTGCGCGCTCTGGCCCCAATTCCTGCCGCTGTTCGAGGAGGTGAACAAGCGGGTGCCGATCGGGGAGAAGCGCTGGGTGCTGGGCCACATCAACACGCTGAGCCCGGACGAGATAAGGCGCGTCGCCGATCTCGGCCTGGTGCTGACCACCCACACCAACCGCTACGTCCACAAGCAGTCGCACATCACCCGGGACGAGATCGGCGCGGACCGCGAGAACGACATCGTGCCGATCAGGAGCCTGCTGGAGGCGGGCGTCCATGTCGCGCTCGCCACCGACAACGTGCCGACCAGCCTGTTCTTCCCGGTCTGGCAGTCGGTCGCGCGGGAGAATCTCCACACCGGCGAGCGCATCGGGGAAGAGCAGGCGCTGTCGCGCGCCGAAGCGCTCCGCTGCGCCACCATCGAGGGCGCGTGGCTCACCTTCGAGGAGGACCGCAAGGGCTCGCTCGAGGCGGGCAAGCTCGCCGACATGGCGATCCTGTCCGACGACCCGCTCACCTGCCCCGAGGACGCGATCAAGGACATCGTCGCCGAGACCGTGATCGTCGGCGGCAGGATCGTCCACGAGGCGTAACGCATGAAGATCCAGGATCTCGACACGCCCGTTCTCCTGGTCGACGCCGATGCCTTCGAACGCAACGTCGCGCGCATGGCGAAGCTGTGCGCGGATGCCGGCGTCGCCTGCCGCCCCCACGCCAAGGCCCACAAATCGCCGCAGGTCGCCCGGATCCAGATGGACGCCGGCGCGGTCGGAATGTGCTGCGCCAAGCTCGGCGAGGCGGAGGTGATGGCGGCGGCCGGGATCGAGGACCTCCACATCACCACGCCGGTGGTGGGCGCGTCCAAGATCGTGCGGCTGATCGAGGCCGCCCGGCAGTCGCGCGTCTCGGTGGTCGCCGACGATGCGGACAACATCTCCGACCTCGCGGCCGGGGCGCAGACCGCGGGGCTGAGGCTCGACGTACTGGTTGAGGTCGACGTGGGGCAGGGCCGCTGCGGCGTTCCGCCCGGACCGCGCGCCGCCGAGCTCGCGCGGCTGATCGACGGCCACCCGTGGCTGCATTTTCGCGGTCTCCAGGCCTATCACGGCCTGATCCAGATGCGGGGGGATGTCGCGGAACGCCGCGCGGGCGCCGCGGAGGCGCTGGAGAAGGCCGAGCTGTCGGCCCTGCCGATCCGCGAGGCCGGGCTGGACATCGAGGTGCTGACCGGCGGCGGCACCGGCACCTCGGCGATCGACGCCGCGGCCGGCGGGCTGACCGAGCTTCAGCCGGGCTCCTACATCTTCATGGACACCAACTACAGCGCCATCGGGTGGGAGGGCGCGCCCCGGCCGCCCTTCGAGAACGCGCTCACCCTGCTCGCCGGCGTGCTCAGCAGGCCCGCCCCCGACCGGGTAATCCTCGATTCCGGCATGAAGGCGATCAGCGGCGACGGCGGCCCGCCGCGTCCGGTCGAACACGCGGACGCCGAATTCCGCTTCGCCGGCGACGAGCACGGCCAGCTTTCCTTCCCGGGCGAGGCGCCGCTCCAGGTGGGCGACAAGGCGATCCTGCTGCCGAGCCACTGCGACACCACGGTCAACCTCCACGACCGCTTCATCGTCACCCGCGGGGACGAGGTGGAGGGAGTCTGGGAAATCGCCGCGCGCGGGCGCTCTCAGTAGGCGGCCGGGCGTCGATCGGATCCCGGCTCGAGGCCTATTGCACCCCTGTCAACCATAAGCAGAGGCCCGGAAATGCCACCAGCAGGACCAGCCGCGCGGCGTCGCTGACACAGAAGCCGAGGACCCCCTTGTAGGTCTGCCCCATCGGCACGTCGCGGGCGATCTTGTTGATCACGAAGAGGTTCAGGCCGAAGGGCGGGCTGATCATGCCGACCTCGACGGAGATCAGCACCAGGATTCCGAACCAGATCATCGCCTGGGGATCGCTCATCCCCAGATCCAGGGATAGCACTACCGGGATGAACACCGGCAGGGTGAGCAGCACCATCGCGAGGGATTCCAGCACGCAGCCGAGGACCAGGTATATCGCCAGCACGACCGCGACGATCAGCAGCGGGGGGGCGTCGAGCGCGGCCACCTGGGCCGACAATTCGCTGGGTACCCGGGAGAGGGCGAGGGCGGCGCTGAACAACTCCGCGCCCAGCAGGATCAGGAAAATGAACGCGGTGTTGAGCGCGGTGCTGAGGATCGCTTCGCAGAAGCCCTGCCAGCGCATCCCGCCCAGGATCACGGCCAGCAGGCCGACGCAGAAGGCGCCGATGGCGGATGCCTCGGTGGGCGAGAACCATCCGCCGTAGATGCCGCCGACCACGACCGCGAAGATGATCGCGGTCGGCCACATGTCGCGACTGTCGCGGAGCCGCTGGACGAGGCCGAAGCGCTCCGCCGCCGGCGCCTCGCCGGGCCAGATGCGGGCATAGATCCAGATCACCGCCATGTAGCCCGCGACCGCCAGGAATCCGGGGACGATCGCGGCGATGAACAAGTGGCCGATGCTCTGCTCAGTGTAGATGGCGTAGATGACCAGGATGACCGAAGGCGGAATCAGGATGCCCAGCGTACCCCCGGCGGCCAGGGTTCCCGTCGAGAGGGCCCCGGAATAGCCGTGGCGGCGCATCTCCGGCCCGGCGACCTGCGACATCGTGGCCGCGGTCGCGAGCGACGAGCCGCAGAGCGCGCCGAAGGCGG
>JAPPHW010000323.1 GCA_028820945.1 Defluviicoccus sp. | reverse complement strand
CGCCGCCTCGGCCGTGCCGGGCTCGCACCGCGATGCCGCAAGGCGTGGATGCCCGGAACGAGTCCGGGCATGACGGAAGAGATGTCGTCGACCTCCCGTTCGTCGACCAATCTTTATAAGCTCCCTTCGATACGCGGCTTCGCCGCTACTCCGGGTGAGGGTTCTCCCTCATCCCGAGTAGGCGCGCCAGCGCCGTACCGAGGGATCGGCTATGCCTCCCCGCCCTCCTCCGCCAGCACGGCGCCGGCGAGGTAGAGGGAGCCGGCGACCAGCACCCGGGACGGACCGGGATGGCGCCGCGCGATGGCGTCGAGGGCGTCGGCGGCGGCGGTGCAGGGGTGCGCTTCGACGCCGAGGGCGCGCGCGGAGTCGGCGAGCGCCTCCGGGGGGTGGCACGCATAGGCGCCCGGCACCGGGACGCCGTGGAAGCTCGCGATGCGGCCCGCGAGCGGCGCGAGAAACTCCTCCGGCGGCCGGACCGCGAGATGCCCCATGACCAGGTGCAGCGGCCGGTCCGACCAGCCTTCCGCTACCCGCGCCAGCGCTTCGCCGGCGGAGCGGTTGTGTCCGCCGTCGAGCCAGAGCTCCCGATCCGGGCCGAGCCGCGCGGACAGCCTTCCGCCCTCCAGCCGCTGCAGCCGCCCCGGCCAGCGCGCGGCTGCGATGCCGGCCTCGATAGCCCGGCGGTCTAGAGCCGGCCAGCCGAGCGCTCGCGCGGCCGCGACGGCGATGCCGGCATTTTCCAGCTGGTGCGGGCCGATCAGTCCCGGCGGGGGTATCTCCAGCGCGCCCGTTCCGTCGCGGTAGTCCCGGCCGTCTCCGCGCCATTCCCGCCCGTGCCGCAGCAGCGGCGCGCCGATTTCCGCGGCGCGCGCGGCGATGACCTCGTCCGCTTCCGGAAGTTGCGGCCCGATAACGGCGGGGACCCCGGGCTTGAGGATCCCCGCCTTCTCGAAAGCGATCTCCGGGACGGTTTCGCCGAGGAAATGGACGTGGTCGCGCGAGACCGGCGTAATGACGGAGAGCGCCGGCGCCGCGAGCACGTTGGTTGCATCGAACCGCCCGCCGAGCCCGGTCTCGATCAGGGCGATGTCGGCGGGCACGCGGGAGAAGGCGAGGAAGGCGGCCGCCGTGGTGATCTCGAAGAACGTGATCGGGGCGCCGCAATTGGCCTCCTCGCAGGCCGCGAGCGCGTCGTTCAGCGGTTCCTCGCCGATCGGCCGGCCGCGGATCCCGATCCGCTCATTGAAGCGGATCAGATGCGGCGAGACATAGACATGGGCGCTCAGCCCCGCCGCCTCGCAGATCGCCTTGAGGAAGGCGATTACCGAGCCCTTGCCGTTGGTGCCGGCGACATGGACGACCGGCGGCAGGGCGCGCTCGGGCCGGCCAAGCGCGTCGAGCAGGCGCTCGGTCCGGTCGAGGCTCAGGTCGATCAGCTTGGGGTGAAGGCGGGTCAGCCGTTCGAGAACGGTGTCACTCGGCAACGGCGGCGTCCGGCGTCGGCTCGGCGGGCGGCGGCGGCAGTTCGAGCTCGGCCTCCGGGTCCGGCGTTTCGAGAGGATTCGTCAGCAGGTCTATCAGGTCGGCCAGCGTGTCCCGCATCTCCGCGCGCGGCACCACCATGTCCACCATGCCGTGCTCGAGGAGGTATTCGGCGCTCTGGAAGTTCTCCGGCAGGGTCTCGCGGATGGTCTCCTCGATCACCCGCCTGCCGGCGAAGCCGATCGTCGCGCCGGGCTCGGCGATCGCGATGTCGCCCAGCATGGCGAACGAGGCCGAGACGCCGCCCGTCGTCGGATCGGTGAGGACGACGATATAGGGCAGTCCGGCCTGCTTGACGCGCTCGATCGCGATGGCGGTTCGGGGCATCTGCACGAGCGAGAGAATGCCCTCCTGCATGCGCGCCCCGCCGGAGGAGGGAAAGACGATCAGCGCCGCCTCGTCCGCCACCGCGCGGGGGGCCGCCGCGCGGGTTGCCTTTGCCACCCCCCATACCAAACAACCCCCCCAGAAACGGGAGTAGAAAGCGGCGATCACCGCGGGCGCTCCCTTCAGCGTTCCGGCGGCGACCAGGATCGCATCGTCGCCGCCGGTCTGGCTCCGGCTGTCGCGCAGCCGCTCGGAATAGCGCTTGCGGTCGCGGAACTTGAGCGGATCGGCGACGCAGGGCGCGAGCTCCACGGTCTCCCAGCCGTCCCCGTCCAGGATCGAGTCGATGCGGGTGCGGGCATCGATGCGGAGGTGGTGGCCGCAATGGGAACAGACATGGAGCGCGGCCTCGAGCTCGCGGTGGAAGATCATCTGCTCGCATTGCGGGCACTTCGCCCAGAGATGCTCGGGAACCTCCTGCCTCTTCCCGACCAGCGCCCGGATCTTCGGCCGGATGTTGTTGAGCCAGTTCATCCGCCGGCTTCCCCGGTTTCCGGCTTCTTCCGGTTTCTCACCCCGCCGGCCAGCTCGCGGATCAGCGCCTCGACGCCGGGGATCGTTCCGCTTCCCGCGCGCCCGTTCGAAAGCGTCGACTCGATCCGCTGCACGATCGCCGATCCCACCACCACCGCGTCGGCGAAGCCCGCGATTTCCGCCGCCTGTCCGGCGTCGCGGACGCCGAAACCGACCGCGACCGGAAGGTCGGTCGCCTTGCGGATCCGCGCGAGCCCGGCCGCGACATCGCCGGTCGTCGCCGACTTCGTCCCGGTAATGCCGGTGACCGAAACGTAGTAAACGAACCCGTCGCAATCCGCCAGAATCCGCCTGAGGCGCGCATCGTCGGTGGTCGGGGCCACGAGGCGGATCAGGGCGAGCCCGGCCGCTTCGGCGGGCCCCCGCAACTCCTCGTCCTCCTCGGGCGGCAGGTCGACGACGATCAGCCCGTCGACCCCGGCCTGCCGCGCGTCGGCCGCGAACCCCTCGGAGCCGTAGCGGTAGATCGGGTTGAAATAGCCCATCAGGACGAGCGGCGTGTCGGTGTCGCGCTCCCGGAACGCGGACGCCATGGCGAGCGTATCGGCCATCGTCTGGCCGGCCTGGAGCGCCCGCTCGCCGGCGGCCTGGATCGACGGCCCGTCGGCCATGGGGTCGCTGAACGGCATGCCGAGCTCGATCAGGTCGGCGCCGAGCGCGGGCAGCCGGGCGAGGATCGCGGCCGAGGTCTCGCGGTCCGGGTCGCCGGCGGAAACGAACGGGACGAAGGCCGACCTTCCCTCCCCGGCGAGCGCGGCGAAGCGCCGGGCGATGCGTTCGCGCCCGCCGCTCACAGCTTCACCCCCAGCGCGTCGGCGACGGTGAATACGTCCTTGTCGCCCCGGCCGCACATGTTCATCACCAGCAAATGGTCGGACGGCAGGTCGCCCGCGATCCGCGCCACATGGGCGAGCGCATGGCTCGGCTCCAGCGCGGGCAGGATGCCTTCGAGCCGGCTGCACAGCTGGAACGCCTCCAGCGCCTCTTCGTCGGTGACGGAGACGTAGCGC
>JAPPHW010000116.1:2598-3478 GCA_028820945.1 Defluviicoccus sp. | reverse complement strand
ACCTCGACCAGCGAGTAGCCGAGCCCGTGCACGTGGGTGACGGCGGAGACGTCCCAGGCGAAGAGCCGTATGCCGGCGACGGTATGGGACCGCCTGAAGTCGAAGCGGCTGGTGAGCCGGGCGCCGTCGACCTCGACCGGGCCCACCCCGCTCACCGCGTCGTAACCGTGCACGTAGCGGAGATGCGCGAGGTCGACGGAATTCTCGGCGGTCTCCTGCGGATGGCCCCGGAACCGGACGCTCCAGAATTCCGGCGCGCCCCAGTCGTCCGCCTCGCCCCCCGGCGCGGGCAGCTCCCATCGCGGCGCCCGCCCGCCGAGCCCGTGCCAGGCGAAGACCAGCCCCTCGAACTCGCGGGTCGCCAGCGTATCCAGCCGCGCGGATTTGGGCGGCGGCGCGTAGGGCGTCGCGACGCATTGGCCGGAGGCGTCGTATTCGTAGCCGTGAAACGGGCAGACGAGGCGGCCGTCCCGCACCCGCCCGCCGGCCTCGGGCCCGAGGTCGGAGCCGAGATGGGGACACGCCGCGCCGGCCACGCAGAGCCGCCCGTCCCCGTCGCGCCAGGCGACGATCCGCGCGCCCAGCCAGGTCTTTCCGATAAGCGTCCGCTGCTCCAGCGCCGCCCGGCTCGCGACGAAGTACCAGCCCTCCGGAAACGGATGGAGCGCCGCGATGGGCTCGTGGAATTCGGTCATCGTCTTCGCCGCGTCGAACCCTATCCGGCGCCGGGGCGAATGGGAACCGGATTGTTCGGCGGCGGTCCCCGGAGTTTTCGTCTCCGCGGTACGTCCGCACACGGCGTCCTTTCCCCCTTCTGTCACCCCGGACTTGATCCGGGGTCCAGAGAAGCCGGGCGAGGGCGGTGCCTGTGGCCCTGGAC
>JAPPHW010000116.1:0-2588 GCA_028820945.1 Defluviicoccus sp. | reverse complement strand
CCCCTTCGTGCGACCCGCTCGTTGTGGGGGGGTCCCTACCTCGGGTGGGCGTGGGGGCGGGGGGCCGCCCTCCCCGTCTAAACCCTGGGGGGGTGACAAGAGGGGGCGCGGGGACCGCCGCGGTTCAAACGACCGCGGATACGCCCTAGGCTACGCCCGGGCGCGGGGGCGGAGAGCGAAGCGATGCCGAGACGGGTGGCGATCGTCGGCGCTGGCGTGTCGGGGCTGGGCTGCGCGTGGGCGCTGAGCCGCCATCCCGACCGGTTCGATTTCCGCGTTTACGAGGCGGCCGAGCGGATCGGCGGCAACGCGGTCACCGCCGACATGAAGCAGGCGGACGGCAGCGCGATCCCGTTCGACATCTCGGTCACCGCCTGCATCCCCTCGGTCTACCACCACATCCTGCTGCTGATGGAACGCCACGGGATCGAGCTGCTCGACACGCGGTTCAGCTACAGCGTGCGTTATCGCGGCGGGATTTACGCGCACGATTTCGACTCCGACATCAGGCGGCAGCTGCGGCCGGAAATCGCCAAATTCCAGAAGACGCTCGCTCGATTGAAGCGGTTCGGCCGGCTCAACCGCACGCGCTCGAAGCTGCTCAACGCGCTCAACCCCTACAACTATGTCAGCATGGGGACGGTGCTGAACCGGGGCCGGTTCTCGGGCGATTTCCGCTACAAGGTCCTGAAGCCCATGTTCGTCAACTTCCTGATGGCGACCAACGTGTTCGACATGCCGGCGTCGCTGTTCGCGCGCTATCTCGAGTTCTTCGACATCGAGACCGCGACCCCGATGCAGACCTGGGAGGGCGGCACGCGGCGGATCTACGAGGCGCTGTCGGCGGGCTTCCGGGAGAAGATCCATCTCTCCCGCCCGGTGCGGAAGGTCCATCGCCGCGCCGACGCGGTCGTCGTCGAGGACGAGGAGGGCAACGCCGAGACCTTCGACGACGTGGTCTTCGCCTGCAACGCGAACCAGACGCTGATGATGCTGGACCGGCCGACCCGGCTGGAGGGCTGGCTCCTGTCCTCGATCCGCTACGAGAGCGAGCTGCACAACCACACGATCGTCCACTGGGACGACTCGGTGCTGCCGAAAAACGAGGTGCGGGCGCTGGAAACGCGCTCCAACCATATCGAGCAGTACGGCGCCCGGCCGGACAATTACGAGATCACCTACATCATGCACAACCAGCAGCCCTGGGCGAAGGGCTCGGACCGGCCGTGCCTGGTGACCTACAACCCGGTCACGCGTATCGACGAGGCGAAAATCGTCATGCGGCACTGGTTCCAGCATATCGTCCACGACGTGCGCCACGTGGCGCTCGCGGTCCACCTGTTCCGCTTCGTCCAGGGCAGGCGGCGGAGCTGGCACTGCGGCGCCCACACGCTGATCAACGCGCAGGAGACCTGCTTCGTCACCGGCCTCGTTACCGCCCGCCAGCTCGGCGCCGACTACCCGTTCGAGGACACCGAAGCGCGCAAGTGGTTCGAGTTCTACGGCCGCATGATGTACGGCAGGCGGCTGCGGAGGGCGTGAGGGGGGCGCTGGCCGATTCCCGGCGGGGCCGCTAGGCTTGTGCATGCGTGCATATCGATTTCGGCATGACAACCGGGACGGGAGACAGGCGGCATGGCGGGGATATTCGCATCGATCGGGCGGGCTGGCGCGATTCTGGCCCTCGGGCTGGCGGCGGCGCCCGGCGCGCGCGCGGCGGACGCGAAATGGGGCGACGGACGGTGGTATGTCGGGCTAGCCGTCCCGGTCATGTTCGTCGACGACACCGAGTCGACCACGGCGGGTAGCCAGGCCCTGAGCCCCCTGGCGCCCGCGACGCGCGCGTCCTACCGGTCGAAATCCACGTCGTCCTACGAGACCGGATTCAAGGTGGCCGGCACGGTGGGCTACGAGCTCGGCGGCGGCTTCCGCGTCGAGGGCGAGCTGTTCTTCGCGCGCGCCGAGGTCGCCAAGGTGACCTACACGGGCGTCGACGCGTTGGGCGGCACGTTCCCTCTCACCGTGAACGTCCCGGTCTCGGGCACCGCCGACCAGCTGGGTGCCTTCGCGAGCGCGTGGTACGACATCCGCACCGGCACCGACTGGATTCCCTATATCGGCGGCGGGCTGGGGGTCATCCGGATCGACCAGGGCGGTCTGGAGTACGACTCCCAGAAGCTGTTCCGCGACGCCATCGCGACGCTGAAGGCATCTCAGGTTCCGGGCACGGAAAACCTGCCGGAGTCGGCGGACCTGTCCACCGTGCCGGAGATTTCCACGACCGACACCGTGCTGGCCTACCATTTCGGCATCGGGACGGGCTACCGGCTCACCGACAATGTGATCCTGCAGGCGGGCTACCGGCTGCAGGCCGCCAGCGACCCGGGGTTCGACGGCAGGAACGACTTCGGCACCGTCAAGGTGGACACCTCGCTCCGCGTCCACCTGCTCGAGGTCGGCGTCCGCTACCGGTTCTAGGGCGCGGCCTTCGATAAAGCCCCGGGGGGCCCACCGAAAGGGGGGGGGGGGCGGAAAAAAAAAAAAAAAAAAACAACAAACACCAAAAACCCGCCCCCGCCCAGAAGCGG
>JAPPHW010000265.1 GCA_028820945.1 Defluviicoccus sp. | reverse complement strand
GCTACAAGCTCGCCGCCTTCGTGATCTCGGGCACGATGTGCGGCATTGCCGGCGCGCTGCTCGCCAACCTCACCGAGTTCGTGACGCCTGAGTTCATGCACTGGTTCCGCTCCGGCGAGATCATGATCATGGTTTTGGTCGGCGGCATGGGCTCGCTGTTCGGTCCGGCCTTCGGGGCGGCGGCCTATCTCTTGTTCGAGGAATGGGTGCCCGACCTGATGGAGGCCGTCGCGACCGGCACCGGCGAGAACTGGCACTTCATCTTCGGCCCGCTGCTGGTCATCCTCGTCCTGTTCGCCAAGCAGGGGCTGTGGGGTCTGATTCCCGACCGAAGCCGGCGCGATGGCTGAACCCATCCTCAGTGTCGAGGGGCTCAACAAGAGCTTCGGCGGCGTCGTCGCAACGCAGAATCTCGACTTCGAGGTCGAGCAGGGCGAAATCCACGCGGTGATCGGGCCCAACGGTGCTGGCAAGACGACCTTCGTCGCCCAGCTTTCCGGGATGCTCAAGCCCGACAGCGGACGCATCGTGTTCGACGGCAACGACGTGACTCACCTCTCCGCGCCGGCGCGCTCCCATGCCGGGCTGGCGCGGTCGTTCCAGATCACCAGCGTGTTCCGCAACTTCACGGCGCTGCAGAACGTGGCGCTCTCGATCCAGGCCCATTCCGGGCACAGCTTCCGGATGTGGAAACCCGCCGCCACCGATGCCGCGCTCAACGATCCCGCGCAGGAGATCCTGGAGCAGGTCGGCCTCGGCGCGCGCGCCGATATCCTCGCGGCCAACCTCGCCCACGGCGAGCAGCGCCAGCTCGAAATCGCGATGGCGCTCGCCACGCGGCCGAAGATGCTGCTCCTCGACGAGCCGACGGCGGGAATGGGGCCCGAGGATACCCAGCGCATCACCGAATTCCTCGCCGGGCTCAAGGGCACCTATTCGATGCTCCTGATCGAGCACGACATGGACACCGTCTTCGCGCTCGCCGACCGGATCACCGTGCTGGTCTACGGCCGCGCGATCGCCACCGGGACGCCCGAGGCGATTCGCGCGAACGACGAGGTCAGGGCCGCCTATCTCGGCGAGGAGGAGGCGGAAATTGCTTGAGGTGAGGGATCTCGAGACCGCCTACGGCGAGAGCCAGGTTCTCTTCGGGATGAGCTTCGACGTCGGCACCGGCGAAATGGTCAGCCTGATGGGCCGCAACGGCATGGGCAAGACCACGACCGTCCGCTCGCTCATGGGGCTGGTGCCGACCAGGGCAGGCTCGATCGTCTTCGAGGGCGAGGAGGTCCGCGGCCACGCCTCCTACAAGATCGGCCAGCTCGGGTTCGGACTGGTGCCCGAGGGGCGGCAGGTGTTTCCCAACCTGTCGGTGCGCGAAAACCTGGTGGCGACCGCCGCCAACCGGGCCGGCAACGCGGCGCCGTGGACGCTGGAGCGAGTGTTCGACCTGTTCCCCGGCCTCGCCCAGCGCGCCGGCAACATGGGTTCCCAGCTGTCCGGCGGCGAGCAGCAGATGCTCGCCATCGGCCGCGCGCTGATGACCAACCCGAAGCTCCTGATCCTCGACGAGGCGACGGAGGGTCTGGCCCCGCTGATCCGCGCGGAAATCTGGAACTGCCTCTCCAACCTCAAGGCCGATGGGCAGTCGATCCTGGTGATCGACAAGAGCGTCGACGCGCTGACCCGGATCGGCGACCGCCACTACATCGTCGAACGCGGCCGTGTCGTCTGGCAGGGCGATTCCGCCGAACTCCGCGCCAACGAGGACGTCCAGCACACCTACCTCGGGGTGTAAGCGCGCGGACCCGGCCCTCGCGGTCGTCACGTCCTGAAATGCTTGGAGAGCTGCAACCGCTGGCCCTGATAGGCCGAACCGATGTCGCGCCCGTAGAGCCGGTCGGAGGTGTCCGTCAGTCGCAGGTAGCGCAGACCGCCGATGACCTGCTCGTGTTCCAGCAGGAACGGCACGTCGTGGCTGCGGACCTCCAGCACCGCGCGGCTGCCGCCGCCGCCGGCCTCGGCCCAGCCGAAGCCGGGGTCGAAAAAGCCCGCGTAATGCACCCGGAACTCGCCGACCTCGGTGTCGTAGGCGATCATCTCCGCGGCGTGGTCCGGCGGCACCGTGATCGCCTCACGGGTCGACAGCACGTAAAAATCGTCCGGGTTGAGGATGATCCCGCGTCCCTTGCGAGCATGGATCGGCTCCCAGAAATCCGCGGCGTCGTACTGCCCGACCCGGTCGATGTCGACGATCCCGGTATGGTGCTTGGCGCGGTAGCCGATCAGGCTGCCCGGACCGTCCCCTTCGAGGTCTAGGCGCAGCGGCAGCCCGCCGTCTCTTTGCGTCCCGCCGGGGTCCATCTCGGGATTCACCAGGCCGATCTCGTCCTGCAATTGCCGCAAGCGGGTCGCCGGGACGGCCGGGGTGCCCCGATGCAGGCGGAGCTGGCTCAGGCGGCTTCCGGTGCGGACCAGGATCGAGAAGGTGCGCGGCGAGACCTCGGCGTAGAGTCGGCCCTGGTAACCGCGCGCGACGGCATCGAATCGGCTCGAACGGTCGGTGATCAGCCGGGTGAACACGTCCAGCCGGCCGGTCGAACTCCTCGGGTTCGCGAACGCCGCGATCCGGTTGTCGAGCGAGAGGTGTTCGAGGAGGGGCACGATATAGACGCAGCCGCGCTCCAGCACCGCGCCGCCCTCGAGGTCGATCTCGTGCATGCCGAGCGCGTCGATCTTCTCTTCGACCGTGGCGCCGGGTCCGGGGAGGAAGCTCGCCTGGACCCGATAGGCGACCTGTCCGAGGCGCAGATCGAGGCTCGCCGGCTGGATCATGTCGGCCGGGAATTCCTGGGTCGAGGAGATCGTGCGGTCGCGGATCAGCGCCGCGACGGTCTGCGAGGGGAACACGCCGGTCCCGGAAGGGGAGGGCATCCCGCCCGACGGGAACAGGGAGTCGGAATTCACCGTTGGCCGTCCCCGATCTGGTAATGCCCGATCACCGCAAGGGTTGCGTCGCGCAGGGTAACGAATCCGCCCGGCCGATCAACGGCGCCCTGCGGTCGAACCGGACGCGGACGGGTTTTTCTTTAATCCTCAAATAATTTGCTGGCGAGGACCAATTAGTTTAGACATAAAATAATTGAGGACATGAGCGGACGGAATCGGGAAGGGAACGGCGATGAAGATCGAGGTGATCGGAGGCGGGCCGGCGGGTCTCTATTTCTCCCTACTGATGAAGGCGAACGACCCCGGCCACGAGATCACGATCTACGAGCAAAACCGCCACGACGACACATTCGGCTTCGGGGTGGTGTTCTCGGCCGAGACGCTGGGCCACTTCCGCGACTACGACGCCGCGAGCTACGACGCCATACGCAGCGGATTCGCTTACTGGGACGACATCGACATCTTCTACAAGGGCCACAGGACCACGTCCGGCGGGCACGGGTTCTGCGGCATGTCGCGCAAGGCGCTTCTGCTTCTCCTC
>JAPPHW010000378.1 GCA_028820945.1 Defluviicoccus sp. | reverse complement strand
GTGCCCGCGATCAACGTCAACGATTCCGTGACCAAGTCGAAATTCGACAATCTCTATGGCTGCCGCGAGAGCCTCGTCGACGGCATCAAGCGGGCGACCGACGTGATGGTGGCGGGCAAGATCGCCGTGGTCTGCGGGTTCGGCGACGTCGGCAAGGGCTCGGCCGCCTCGCTGCGGAACCAGGGCGCGCGCGTCATGGTGACCGAGATCGACCCGATCTGCGCCCTCCAGGCGGCGATGGAGGGCTACGAGGTGGTGACGATGGACGACGCCGCGCCGGCGGGCGACATCTTCGTTACCTGCACAGGCAATATCGACGTGATCACCATCGACCACATGCGGGAGATGAAGGACCGCGCCATCGTCTGCAATATCGGCCACTTCGACAGCGAGATTCAGATCGGGGCGCTCCGCAACTACAAGTGGGAGAACGTCAAGCCGCAGGTCGACGAGGTCGAGTTTCCCGACGGCAAGCGACTGATCGTTCTGGCGGAGGGCCGGCTGGTGAATCTCGGCTGCGCTACGGGCCATCCGAGCTTCGTGATGAGCGCGTCCTTCACCAACCAGGTGCTGGCCCAGATCGAGCTGTGGGAGAACCACGCCGAATACGGCAACGAGGTCTACGTCCTGCCCAAGCGGCTCGACGAGAAGGTCGCCTCGCTCCATCTCGAAAAGCTCGGCGTCCGGCTCACCGCCCTGTCTCTGGAACAGGCGGACTATCTCGGCGTCGGGCAACAGGGACCGTTCAAGCCCGAATACTACCGCTATTGACGGCGCGGCGCGCTTGCCGGGCGCCGCGGCGGCGGCTAGAACGGCGGCCATGTCGGCGCCTCCCCCGACCTGCGCGCCGGAGCGCCTCGCCCTTCCCGACCTCGACGCGACCCGGGATTTGGCGCGCGCGATCGCCGGCGTGGCGCGCCCCGGCGATGTCGTCGGGCTCGCCGGCGTGCTCGGGGCGGGAAAGACGACCTTCGCGCGGGCCTTCGTCAACGCGCGGGCGGAAGCGGCCGGGAGCGGTCCGGTCGAGGTGCCGAGCCCGACCTTCACCCTCGTCCAGCCCTACGATATCGGAGCGACGACCGTCTTTCATTTCGATCTCTACCGGGTGGACGTGCCCGAGGACGCGCTGGAGCTCGGGATCGAGGACGCTTTCGCGACCGGAATTTCGCTGGTCGAATGGCCCGACCGGCTGGGCCTGCTGATGCCCGAGGACGCACTTCTCGTCACCCTTCTCCAGGGCGCCCGCGAGAACGCCCGCGAGGCGGAGATCGAAGCCGGGCCCGGGTGGTCGGAACACATCGGAGGAACGTTTGACCGGTTCCGCGCGCAGGCATGAGATCGAGCGCTTCCTCGCCGGCGCGGGCTGGACCGGCGCCGCCGTCGAGCCGTTCGCCGCCGACGCTTCGTTCCGCCGCTATCTCCGGGTCCGCCGCGGTGCGGAGACCGCCGTGCTGATGGACGCTCCGCCCGACCGAGAGCCCATCGAGCCCTACGCCGCCATCGCCCGCCACCTGCTCTCGCTCGGCTTCGGCGCGCCGCGAATCGCGGCGGAGGACCGGGCCGCGGGGCTGCTCCTGATGGAGGATCTGGGGGACGACACGTTCACGCGGCTGCTCGCCCGGGGCGAGGACGAGGCGTCGCTCTACGAGCTCGCCGTCGACACGCTGATCGCGCTCCACCGCCTTCCCGCCGCGACCGCCGTCCCGCCCGGCCTGCCCCGCTATTCCGACGACCTCCTGACGGCCGAAGCGGATTACCTGATCGACTGGTACCTGCCCGCCGTCGGCCGCGCCGTCGAGGCCGGAAGGCGGGCCGCCTATCGCGCGCGCTGGCGGCAGGCGTTCGCCCAGGCGCGCGCGGTACCGGAAACGCTGGTGCTGCGCGACTTCCACGTCGACAACCTGATGCGGCTCCGCGGGAAGGCGGGGCTCGCCGCCTGCGGGCTGGTCGATTTCCAGGACGCGGTGGCGGGGCCGGCCAGCTACGACTTCGTTTCGCTGGTCGAGGATGCCAGGCGGGACGTGCCGCCCCAACTCGTGCGCGCGCTGAAACGCCGCTACCTTGCCGCCTTTCCCGGTCTCGACGCCGCGGCGTTCGAGCGTTCCTGCGCCGTGCTCGGTGCCCAGCGGCACTGCAAGGTCATCGGCATCTTCACCCGGCTGTCGCGGCGCGACGGAAAGGACGGGTATCTCCGTCACATCTCGCGGGTCTGGCGCCTGCTGGAGGCGGCCGTGCTGCACCCGGTCCTGCATCCGATCCGGGACTGGCTGGACGAAACGATCCCAGCCGCCGCGCGGGCGGTCCCCGCTCCCGGGGCGGCGGCATGAGGCCGCGCCGCGCGATGGTCCTGGCGGCCGGGCTCGGCAAGCGCATGCGGCCGCTGACCGAGACCGTGCCCAAGCCGCTGATCGAGGTCGGCGGGCGGACCATGCTCGACCGCGCCCTCGACCGGCTCGAAGCCTTCGGGATCGACGAGGTGACGGTCAACCGGCACCATCTCGGCGAACGGATCGAGGCCCATCTCGAAGCCCGAACGAGCCCGGCAACGACCGTGAGCCGGGAAGACATCCTGCTCGATACCGGCGGCGGCGTGGCGCGGGCGCTCGACCGGCTGGGCGAGACCCCGTTCTTCGTCGTCAACGCCGACATCGTCTGGCTGGATGGGCCGACGCCCGCGCTGGAGCGGCTCGCCCGGGGCTGGGACGACGCGGAGATGGACGCGCTCCTGCTGATGCACCGCTGCGTCGGCGCCTACGGCTATGACGGGCGCGGCGACTATTTCATGGATCCCGACGGCGCGCTCCACAGACGCGCTCCGCGGGACGTTTCGCCCTATGTCTTCACCGGCGTGCAGATCCTGCACCCGCGCCTGTTCCAGGAGGCGCCGGAGGGCCCGTTCTCGCTTAACCTGCTCTACGACAGGGCGGAGAGCGCGGGGCGGTTGTTCGGCGTCGTGCACGACGGCGAGTGGTTCCATGTCGGCACGCCGGCGGCGCTCAGGACCGCCGACGACCGGCTGTTCGGCCGGCCAGGCGCGCACGACTTCCACGTCGGATGACGGGCGGGCGGTCCCGGGCGCGGCGCATCTTCACGATCCCCGCCGGGGTCCCCTTTCTCGACGCCCTTGCCCGCGGGATTCTGGCCGAAGGGGCGGAGGACGACGGCGCCCGTGCGACGGTGCTGCTGCCCAACCGGCGGGCGTGCCGGGCGCTGGGCGATGCGATGCTGCGCGCGAGTCCGGACGCGGCACTCCTACTGCCGGCCATCCTGCCGATCGGCGACATCGGGCTCGACGAGGAGTTCGACGCCGAAGACGTCGCCGGATCGTCGGCGCTCGACCTGCCGCCCGCGATCCCGCCGCTCCGCCGCCAGCTCCTGCTTGCCGAGACGATCCGCGCGCGCGACGGCGCATCTGGCGCGGACGACCCCGCGCGGACGGCGGGCCTCGCGTCCGAGCTCGCCCGCCTGCTCGATCAGGTCGAGACCGAGGGGC
>JAPPHW010000270.1 GCA_028820945.1 Defluviicoccus sp. | reverse complement strand
GGCCCCAGACAGGCGGGCAAGACGACGCTGGCGGAGTACGTCGCGCGGCAGGGTCTGAGCGGACGCGACACCGTCTATCTCGACCTGGAGTCCGCCTCCGACCGCGCGAGACTCGTCGATGCCGAACTGTACCTGGCGGGGCACGAGGACAAGCTCGTCATCGTCGACGAAGTGCAGCGGATGCCGGAGCTGTTTCGCTCCCTCCGTGGCTTGATCGACCGGGGCCGGGCCCGGGGTGCGAGGGCGGGCCGGTTTCTTCTGTTGGGGTCGGCGTCAATCGACCTCCTGAAACAATCGGGCGAAACCCTGGCCGGGCGCATCGCCTACGTGGAGCTCGGACCCTTCGATGCGATGGAAGTCGAAGGCGCGGACCGGGACAGGCTGTGGATCAGGGGCGGTTTTCCGGACAGCTTCCTGGCGGAGAGCGACGAGGCGAGCGCCGTCTGGCGGGACAATTTCATTCGCACCTATCTCGAACGGGATATCCCGCAACTGGGTCCGCGCGTGCCGGCCGAGACGCTGCGCCGGTTCTGGATCATGCTCGCCCATGCCCAGGGCGGCCTGCTGAACGCCGCCGAGCTCGCCCGCAGCCTTGCGGTGGACGGCAAGACGGTTGCCCGCTACCTCGACCTCCTGGTCGATCTGTTGCTGGTGCGACGCCTGCCGCCGCTTCACGCCAATGTCGGCAAGCGCCTGGTCAAGTCTCCCAAGGTCTATGTGCGCGACAGCGGCATCGTCCACGCCCTGCTCGGGCTGGACGATCGCGAAGCGGTGCTGGGGCATCCGGTGGCGGGCGGAAGCTGGGAAGGGTTCGTGCTCGAAACTCTCGTCGGCAGCGCGCCCGAGCGCGCCCGCGCGAGCTTCTACCGGACGTCGGCGGGCGCCGAGATCGATCTCGTGCTGGAGATGCCGGGCGGCAGGCTGTGGGCCATCGAGATCAAACGCGGCCTCGCGCCGAAGCTCGAAAGAGGGTTCCACCGTGCCCGCGAGGATTTGCGGCCCGAACGTTGCTTCGTCGTCTGTTCCGGGGAAGACCGTTACCCCAGGGGCGAAGGGGTCGAAGCGATCGGGCTGCGGGAGATGGCGTCGCTGCTGCAGGGCGGCTAAGGGTTGCCGCCGCGCGCGGCTATTCCCCCGCCGGCAGGGGCGGATCGGCGAGGCCGCCGGGGCCGTACGGATCGAGCCGTCCTTCGATCCTGGCGACGCGCTCCGCGAGGTTGTGAACCCGCTCGGCAAGGCGGTGGAGTTCCTTCCGCAGGTCGGCGATCTCGCTCCTCACATCGGCGATCTCGCTGCGTATCTGGGCGAACCCGTTGTGCATGGCCAGGCAGATCGCGCCGAAGCCGAGAACGAAGCCCGGCACCATCACGGCGGCGAACGGCACGGCAATGTCCAGCGCTTGCGCGAAACCCATCGGTCGCCCGGTTCCGGAACCGCAATCTCAGGTTGAGTATGGCAGGCATCCGGCGAATTATCCAGCGCCGCTCACCCTACTTCCTCAGGTCGGCGACGATCTTCTCGATGCGTTGCAGCGCGTCGCGGGCGCTTGCCGCCTCGTCCCGGATGGTCTTGAGCGTGTCCTCGCCGCCGGCGAGCGAGACCTCCAGCCGCGCGTCCTGCAAATTGTTGATCACCACCGCGATCACGAGGTTGATCATGATCACCGCCGCCAGCATCACGAACGAGACGAAGAACAGCCAGGCCATCGGGTGGAGCTCCATCGCGATGTACATCACGTCGGTCCAGTCCTCGAGCGTCATCACCCGGAACAGGGTGAGGAGGCCGATGCCGAGCGAGCGCCAGTGGGTCGGGTCGTGGTCCTGGAACAGATGCACGCCGGCCACCGCGTAGACGTAGTAGAGAACCGAGAGCAGCAGCATCACGTTGCCGAGCCCGGGCAGCGAGCGGATCAGGGTGGCGACGATGAGGCGGAGCTGCGGCAGCACGGTGGCCACCCGCAGCACGCGGAGCAGCCGGGCGAGCCGGGCGATCAGCGCGAAATCGCCGGTATCGGGCAGGAAGGCGAGCACCAGGACGACGAAATCGAACAGGTCCCAGCCGTTGCCGAAATAGCGCCCGAAGCGGGGTGCGACGGCGGTGAGCTTGATCGCCGCCTCGACGACGAAGACCGCGAGCGCGATGTCGTAGGCGATCAGGATCGTGCCGCCCCATTCGGCGCCGAGCGAGCGGCTGGTCTCCAGCCCGAGACCGAGCGCGGTGATCAGGATCATCGCGACGATCAGGATGTTGAAGGCACGCGCGTCCACGATGCGGGCGCAGACCCGGGTCAGTCGATCCATGCGAAGGGGCTCCCGTGCTCGAAACCGGCGCGCGCTTCATCGCGCACCGCGCCGTCCGCCGCAAGGGTTCCGGGGGTTGCATTCCGCGCGAGCGCCGCCGACCATGACGGAAGGAGAGAGCGCCGCGCCATGACCATTATTTCCGTCCAGGGCTTCATCGACACCCATGTCCACACCGGGCCGGCGCCGTTCCGCCGCATCGGCGACTCGATCGACGTGGCGCGCTGGTGCCGCGAGGCCGGGATGCTGGGGATCGTGGTGAAGAGCCATTTCGAGGCGACGATCGCCAAGGTCTATCACGCCCGGAAGGCGGTGCCCGATCTCGGACTCTGGGCCGGGATCGCGCTCAACCGCGGCGTCGGCGGGATCAATCCGGGCGCGGTCGAGCAGGCGCTCAAGCAGGACGCGAAGGTGGTCTGGATGCCGACCATCGACGCCGAGAACCACGTCCGGGTGTTCGGCGCGCCCGGCGCGTTCGGGGCGATCGGCGCCGGCAGCTACGCCAACGAGTCGAAATACGGCATCGACGGCACCTACACCGTGCTCGACGGCGGAAAGCTGACGGCCGACGCGAAGACGGTCATCGACATCGTCGCCGACTACGACGTCGTGCTCGCGACCGGGCATCTGAGCGAGGCCGAGATCCGCGCCGTGGTCGATTACGCCATCGGGCGCGGGCACGGGCGCATAATCGTTACCCACCCCGAGATGCAGTGCCCCGACCTCTCGATCGAGACCCAGGTCGAGCTCGCCGGCGCGGGCTGCCTGATGGAGTACTGCGCGGTCAACTGCATGCCGATGTTCCAGGCTGTGACGTCCGACGAGATGAAGGAGGCGATCGACGCGGTCGGCCCGGAGAACGCGGTCATCGCCACCGACTCGGGCCAGCCCTTCAGCCCGAAGCTGCCCGACATGTTCCGCACCTTCGCCCAGGTGCTGCACGAGAAGGGTGTGCCGCTGGAGGCCATCGCGACCATGGCGATCCGCAACCCGGCCAGGCTGCTCGGCATCGAGCCCCGCAACGCCGACGTGGTGCCGATGGACGAGCTGTTCGGGGTGGCGCAGGAGTAGGGGGCGAACGACAACCGCCGCCGCGCGGAACGCGGCGGCGGCCGGAGTCTCCCGCGGACGGTTCGCTAGAAGCCGTACTGCACGCCCAGCTGGACGCGCGTCGCCTCGCCGCTGTTCGGCTCGGACGAGTCCGCCG
>JAPPHW010000261.1 GCA_028820945.1 Defluviicoccus sp. | reverse complement strand
CCGAGCGCCAGCCCCGCATCGGTCACCGTCGGCTCGGTGCCGCCGCGGCGATAGCAGATCGGCCCCGGGTCCGCGCCCGCGCTTTGCGGTCCCACCTTGAGCGCGCCGTAATCGTCGATCCAGGCGAGCGAGCCCCCGCCGGTCCCGACCGTCTCGATGTCGAGCATCGGCGATTTGACCGGGTAGTTCTCGATCGTCGCGTGGCTGGTGAGCTGGGGCGTCAGGTTCCGGACCAGCGACACGTCGGTCGACGTGCCGCCGACATCGAGCGTGAGCACGTTGCGATAGTCGGCGAGCCGCGCCATGTGGGTCGCGCCGAGGACGCCGCCCGCGGGGCCGGAGACCAGCATCGTGACCGGTTTCTCGGCCGCCTTGGCGTTGGTCACGATGCCTCCGTTCGACTGCATGATCAGGAACGGCACCTGGCCCGAACGCTCCCGGATGCTGCGCTCGGCATGGCCGAGATAGGTCTTGCAGTAGGGCTTCACCATGACGTCGATCAGGGTCGTCATGGCGCGCTCGTATTCGCGGTATTCCGGCAGCACCACCGAGGAAAGCGAGACGTGGATGTCGGGGTGCCGCTCGGCCACCAGTTCGCCGACCCGGTTCTCGTGCGCCGGGTTGGCGTAGGAATGGAGCAGGCAGACCGCGAGCCGGTCGACACCGAGCGCGGCCAGCTCGTCGGCCGCGGCCACGACGCTGTCGTCGTCGAGCGGCGCCAGCTCCGAGCCGTCGTGGCGGATGCGCCCGCCCGCCTCGCGCACCAGGTGGAGCGGCACCAGGCGCTTCGGCTTCACCCAGAAGAACGAGTTGCCGTAGCCGTCGGGGACCGACTGGCGGGCGATCTCGATCAAATGCCGGAAACCGTCGGTGACCAGAAGGCCCAAACCCTCGAACTTGTGCTCCAGCACCGCGTTGGTCGCCGTCGTCGTGCCGTGCAGGATCCGGTCGATTTCGGTCCGCGCGGCGCCCGCCGCGTCCAGCACCTCGTCGATCCCGGCGAGCAGCCCGAGGCTCGGATCGGCCGGCGTGCTCGGCGTCTTGATCGCGAACTGATCGCCCGTTTCCTCGTCGAGCGCGATCACGTCGGTAAACGTGCCGCCGGTGTCGATGGCTATGCGAAGCGTCACGATTCGACCGTTATTTCAACACTCTACTCATGTCACGGCGACGATATTGTCAGCCGCTCACGGCGTCAAACGCGCGCGGCTCGACCTGTGAGGCCCATTCGGCCAGCAGATCGGCGGACTCCATCACCAGCCCCATGTGGATCGATACCATCTTGAGCGCCGCGTCTTCCATCTCGTCGTTGGTGCCCCGGACCAGGTCGCGCAGCACGACGACCCGGTAGTCGCGGTTGCTGGCATCGAACGCGGCATTGAGCACGCAGCAATCGGTGAATCCGCCGTTCAGCACCACCGTCCGGACGCCCATGTTGCGGAGCAGGAAGTCGAGATCGGTGGGATAGAAGACGGAGAGCCGCTTCTTGGTCTGGACGATCTGGTCGCCCGGCTCGACCCGGGTCTCGAACTCGGTCCAGCGGCTGCCCTCGATGGCGTGCGAGTCGGCATTCGGAATGTCGCCGACATAGAGCGGGAAGACCTGCCGCCATGCCGAGCGCAGCCCGTTGACGTCGTCGACGCCGCCTTTGCGCAGCACCGTCCGGACATGGACGACTGGAATGCCGAGTCGGCGCGCCTCGTCGTGGAAAATGTCGATCGGGGCTACGATCTCGCGCGCGCGCGGCGCCGGGCAGGGGCAATCCGGCGTGTCGGCGAGATGGCCCTGGTGCATGTCGATCGACACGACAGCCGACATTTGCCGATCGGCATAGAGCTCGAACCCGTCCGGCAGGACCCGGCGTTCGCCGTAGACATAGGCCTGCATTTCCGCCCCCTCGTCAGTGCCCTTTGCCGTTCTCGCTGTCCGCGTAGGCGGCGATCAGGCGGCGGATTTGGGCGTCGCGGTCGGCGCCATTCTGATGCGCGCCGTCGAGATTGATGTCGGTGATCCTGTCCCCGACCCGCCGCAGGAGCGCCTCGTCCCCGCCATTGCCGGCCGGCGGGATGCGGACCACGGTGTCGTGGCAATAGGTCGCGATCCGGCCGTCGGCGCGGAATCGCGGCGCCTTCGGATCGCCGCCCGCCGCCACGCGCCGGATTTCCGCCCTGAGCAGCTTGCGCAGCATCAGCACGCCCTTGTCGGTGGCGGTCATGTGCTCCAGCGCATGCACCGCGATCGGCCGCTGGCTGGTCTGGGCGTCGAAATCGCCCGGGATGCGCTGGCGGTCCTCATAGGTCCGGGCGCCGTCCTGGCCGAAGAAGTCGACGCTTTCGGGACCGCATCTGCTTTCGTCGGCATTTTCGCCGGGGTCGCCGTCCGGGTGGAAATGCCGCCAGCCGATAATGCGGCATGTCTCGTTGTCGACCGGCGTCGTCCAGCGTGTGATGCCGACCCGCAGATAGAGCTTGGGCTCCTGGCCGTCCTCCCAGATATGGCCGACCTGGGCGATGTTGCCGAAGACGATGTCGTTCGAGCGCACCCAGACATGGTCGCCCCAGCGCCGCGTGGTGATGTAGATCATGCCGGTCGGCGTCTCGCGGAATTCCGTCACCGGGAGCTCGCCCCAGGCATCGGCGAACTGGGAGAAGCTGATCCGCGTGTGCAGGAACACCGCGTGCGCCGGGTCCATCACGTTTTCCTGCACCTGGAGCCAGTTGCACGGGTAGGTGATGTAGTAGGGAACCAGCCGGTCGTCCGGCATGGCGAGCGTGTCGTAGGGCGCGAATTCGGGCCGCTTTTCGGGCGGGCCCATATAGGCGAAGACGAGCCCGTCATGCTCCTCGACCGGGTAGGCGCCGTGATAGAGCCGGTCCTTGAGCGTGCTCGACGGCGGCTCGCCCGGCGTCTCCAGAATCCGGCCGTCGGGCGCGAACAGCCAGCTGTGATAGCAGCAGCGCAGGCCCCGGGGCTCGACCACGCCGTATTCGAGCGAGGTGCCGCGATGGCTGCAATGAAGGTCGAGCAGTCCCCAGTCCCCGCCGCGCGTCCGGAACAGCACCAGATCCTCGCCGAACATGCGCACCTTGAGCGGCAGCTCGCCCACCTCGGAGACGATCGCGACGGGCTGCCAGAAGCGCCGGAGGTACTCGCCGCAGACCGAGCCGCGCTCGACATGGGTAAGCTCGACGTCCTCTTCCGGCGTCGGCGGGTTGTGGTAGGCGCCGTAGGGCGTGCGCAGGAAATGCTTCTGCCCGGCCATCCGTCGTCTTCCTCCACCGCCCGGGGCGAATGCTAGAGCCTATCCGTTCGGGATGGAACCGTGGCATCCCCGGCGCCCCCACTTCCCGACTGTGCGAAATATGGGGTCGAATGCGTCCCGGGTCAAGAGTATTTTTCTCTTTTAGATCATTTTTTGCCGTTTTCGGTTTTCCGTCCGCCCCTCCCTCCCCGCCGTCATGCCCGGACTCGTTCCCCCCAACGTCATGCCCCGATTTTTTACGGGCAAGCCCGGCCCACCCCCCCCGCGCCC
>JAPPHW010000271.1 GCA_028820945.1 Defluviicoccus sp. | reverse complement strand
CGGGACGAGGTGATCCGCTACGTCCAGGACAAGTACGGCGCCGACCGGGTGGCCCAGATCGTCACCTTCGGGACGCTGCAGGCGCGCGCCGCGATCCGCGATGTCGGGCGCGTTCTGGGCATGCCGTACGGCCAGGTCGACCGGATCTCGAAGCTGGTACCGTTCAACCCCGCGCACCCGCCGACCCTCGCCGAAGCGCTCGAGAAAGAACCGCAGCTGAGGGAAATCCGCGCCGGCGACGAACAGGTGGCACGGCTGCTCGATCTCGCCATGGCGCTGGAAGGCCTTTACCGCCACACCTCCACCCATGCCGCCGGGGTGGTCATCGGGGACCGGCCGCTGACCGACCTCGTACCGCTCTACCGGGACCCCCGCTCCGACCTTCCGGCAACCCAGTTCTCGATGAAGTACACCGAGCTCTCGGGGCTGGTGAAATTCGACTTCCTGGGTCTGAAGACGCTGACGGTGCTCCATCGCGCCCTCGAGCGGATGCCGGAAGACGCACGGCCCGACCTGCTCGCGTTGCCGCTGGACGACGGGAAGACCTACGAAATGCTCGGCCGCGGCGATACGGCGGGCGTGTTCCAAATGGAAAGCGCCGGGATGCGCGACGCGCTGCGCCAGATGAAGCCCGACTGCTTCGAGGACCTGATCGCGCTCGTCGCCCTCTACCGCCCGGGGCCGATGGACAATATCCCGCGCTACAACAACTGCAAGCACGGGCGCGAGCAGCCGGACTATCTGCACCCCGATCTGGAAGACATCCTGCGCGAGACGTTCGGGGTGATCATCTACCAGGAACAGGTGATGCAGATCGCGCAGAAGCTCTCGGGCTTCAGCCTCGCCCGGGCCGACCTGCTGCGGCGCGCCATGGGCAAGAAAATCCAGGCCGAGATGGATGCCCAACGCGACGCTTTCGTGGACGGCGCCGTCGCGCGCGGCGTGGACCAGGCGAAGGCCCGGCAGATCTTCGATCAGGTGGACAAGTTCGCGGGCTACGGCTTCAACAAGTCCCACGCGGCGGCCTACGCGCTGATCGCCTATCAGACGGCCTGGCTCAAGGCGAACCACCCGGTGGAATTCTTCGCCGCACTGATGACCATGGATCTCGGCAACACCGACAAGCTCGCCGTAATCCGCCAGGAACTTCAGCGGCTCGACATCCCCCTGCTGCCGCCCGACGTCAACCGTTCGGAGGCGACATTCGGCGTCGAGATCGTTCGCAACGGCAACCGGACGAAGGCGATTCGATACGCCCTCGCGGCGATTCGAAGGGTCGGCGAACAGGCGATGGCCGATCTCGCGGCCGAACGCCTGTCCGGAGGCCCCTTCGAGGACGAGTTCGATTTGGCCCAACGTCTGGGCGGGGTTCTGGCGAACCGTCAACAGCTCGAGAACCTCGTCCGTGCCGGCGCGCTCGACTCCCTCAACCCCAACCGGCGACAGGTCTTCGAAACGATCGACCACCTCGTCCGTCTCGGACAGGCGGCCGCGCAGGATCGGGAGAGCAACCAGACGAGCCTTTTTGGAGAGGACGGTAACAGCATGCCGCCGGTCGACAAGCGGCGCCCCGACGTGGATGACTGGACCGCGATGGACCGCCTCGATCACGAGTTCGACGCGGTCGGCTTCTATCTCTCCGCCCATCCCCTGGACGCCTACGAACACCGGTTGAAACGTCTCGGCGTGGTCCCCTACGGCGAGGTCGCGCGCAGCGCGCGGTCCGGATCGTGCAAGCTCGCCGGGATCGTCGCCGCGCGACAGGAACGCACCTCCTCGAAGGGAAGCAGGTTCGCTTATGTCGGCCTCACAGATTCGTCCGGATCCTTCGAAGTCGTGGTGTTCAGCGATCTTCTCGTCCAGTCGCGCGACCTGCTGGAAACCAACGCCAGGGTCCTCGTCACCGCGGAGTCGCGCGCCGAGGGCGACGGGCTGCGCCTGATCGCGCAGCGCATCGAACCCCTGGACCGGGCGATCGACGGAATCGAAACCGGCCTGGTGGTCAGGGTGACCGACCCCGGCTGCCTCGAGACGCTCAGGTCCGAGATCGCCGGCTGGAAGCCCGGCCGGGGCCGTGTGAGTCTCGTGATCGGCGTCGAGAGCGAACGGGAGGTCGAGGTGAAGCTGCCCGAGCGCTACAGCGTGCCGCCCGACGTGCTGCCGGCCCTCGGAGCGCTCGCCGGGGTGAGCGAAATCAGCGAAATCTGAGCCGGGGCGCCTCTCCGGCGACCCCGATTTCGCTTGCGAACCGGACCCTCCGGGTTTATCACAACCGCGCTTCGTAGAACGCACGCGGGCACGGGGAGGCGCGACAGCCTTCCCTCCGGTCGGCGGAGGAGACGACGGCATCGTCTCCCCGGCCGCACGCCCGCGGAGGGAAAACCGGACAAGGACAAACGATCATGGCAATGCCCGATTTCACCATGCGCCAGTTGCTGGAGGCCGGCGTCCATTTCGGCCACCACACAAAGCGCTGGAACCCCAAGATGTCGCCATACATCTTCGGCGTCAGGAACGGAATCCACATCATCGACCTGCAGCAGACGATGCCGATGCTTTACGCGGCGTTGTCCGCGATTCGCGAAGTCACCGCGGCGGGCGGCCGGATCCTGTTCGTCGGCACGAAGCGCCAGGCGAGCGATCTGATCGCGGACGCCGCGGGGCGTTGCGGCCAGTACTTCGTCAACCACCGCTGGCTCGGCGGCACCCTGACCAACTGGAAGACCATCACCGCATCGATCCAGCGCCTGCGCGATCTCGACGAGACCCTCGATACCGAGGAGAGCGGGCTGACCAAGAAAGAACTTCTGGGCCTTACCCGCGAGCGGGAAAAACTCCAGCGGGCGCTCGGCGGCATCAAGGAAATGGGCGGACTTCCGGACATTCTGTTCGTCGTCGACACCAACAAGGAATCGATCGCGATCAAGGAGGCGAAGAAGCTCAACATTCCGGTGGTGGGCATCATCGACAGCAATTCCGACCCGGACGGCATCTCGTTCGCGATCCCCGGGAACGACGATGCGATCCGCTCGATCGCGCTCTATTGCGACCTGGTCTCCAGAGCGGTGCTCGACGGGCTGCAGCAAGAGGCGATCGCGAGCGGCAGCGACATCGGCGAATCGGAGGAGGCTCCGATCGAAGACCTTCCCGGGGATGTCGAGACGCAAGGGGAGGGTGAGCCCTCGGCGGCTTCGGAGTCCGAGGGGGCCGGTGAGCCGGAGGCGGAATCCGTGACGGAGACCGGGAGCACGGCGACCGGGCCCGTTGCCGAGGCGGAAGAGGGCGCGGCCTCCGCCTGAGGAGGGCCGCCCGCGTCCGCGGGGCGCATTGTTCGACACCGGGCCCGTCCAGGGTTTCCGAAAGCTGAAGAGGACACGATGGCGCAGATTACCGCGGCTCTGGTCAAGACGCTTCGCGACAAGACCGGCGCCGGCATGATGGATTGCAAGAAGGCCCTGACCGAGTCGGCCGGCGATATCGACGACGCGGTCGACTGGCTGCGCAAGAACGGGCTCGCCGCGGCGGCCAAGAA
>JAPPHW010000079.1 GCA_028820945.1 Defluviicoccus sp. | reverse complement strand
GGGGGCTCAACATCGTGGTCGGGCTGGCGGGCCTGCTCGACCTCGGCTACGTCGCGTTCTACGCGGTGGGGGCCTACAGCTACGCCCTGATCGCGCGGGATTTCGGCCTCGATTTCTGGGCCTGCCTGCCGCTCGCCGGCGTGTTCGCGGCCTTTTTCGGGGTCATCCTGGGGTTCCCGGTGCTCAGGCTGCGCGGCGACTATCTCGCGATCGTCACCCTCGGCTTCGGGGAGATGATCCGCATCATCCTGCTCAACTGGTACACCTTCACCGGCGGCCCGGACGGGATATCCGGCGTGCCCCGGCCGACCTTCTTCGGCTTGCCCTTCAAACGCGCGCCGCCCGAGGGCGTCGAATCCTTCCACCAGTTCTTCGGGATCGATTACGCGTCGATCCACCGGACCTATTTCCTCTACTTCCTGGTCCTCGCGCTCGCGCTGATCACCAACGCGTTCACCCTGCGCATCCGCAGGCTTCCCATCGGCCGCGCCTGGGAGGCGCTCAGGGAAGACGAGATCGCGTGCCGGTCGCTCGGCATCAATCCGACCAACACCAAGCTCACCGCGTTTGCCATAGGCGCGATGTTCGGCGGATTCGCCGGCTCCTTCTTCGCCACCCGCCAGGGCTTCATCAGCCCGGAGAGCTTCACCTTCATCGAGTCCGCCATCATCCTCGCGATCGTCGTGCTGGGCGGCATGGGAAGCCAGATCGGCGTGGTGCTGGCCGCGCTCGTGCTGATCGGCCTGCCGGAGTTCTTCCGCGAGCTGCACGAATACCGGATGCTCGCCTTCGGCGCGTGCATGGTGCTGATCACGGTGTGGCGGCCGCGCGGGCTGCTCGCGACGAGGGATCCGATGATCCGGCTCTTCCGCCGGAGGGCGCCGCCGTGAGCCTGCTGACGGTCGAGCATCTGACCATGCGGTTCGGCGGTCTGGTCGCGGTCGACGACGTGGGTTTCTCGGCCGAGGAGGGGCGCATAACCGCCCTGATCGGGCCCAACGGGGCCGGCAAGACCACCGTGTTCAACTGCTTGACCGGCTTCTATAAGCCCGACACCGGCCGGCTCGCGCTTCGCGCCGACGGGCGGGAACATCTCCTGGAACGGCTCGACGACTTCCGGGTCGCGAGCGAGGCGAGAGTCGCGCGGACCTTCCAGAACATCCGCATCTTCCCGCAGATGTCGGTGCTGGAGAATCTGATGGTCGCCCAGCACAACCGGCTGATGCGGGCGTCGGGCTACACGCTGCTGGGGCTGGTCGGAGCCGGCCGCTTCCGCGCCGCCGAGCGCGCCGCGGTCGACCGTGCGATCTATTGGCTCGACCGGGTCGGGCTGACCGACCGGGCCGACATCGACGCGGGCACGCTTCCCTATGGCGGGCAGCGCCGGCTCGAGATCGCGCGGGCGATGTGCACCGAGCCCGTGCTGCTGTGCCTCGACGAGCCGGCCGCCGGGCTGAACCCGCGCGAATCCGGCGAGCTCAACGATCTGTTGACCTTCATCAAGGCGGTCCACCGCATCGGTATCCTGCTGATCGAGCACGACATGAACGTGGTGATGGAAATTTCCGACCGCATCGTCGTCCTCGACCACGGCCGCAAGATCTCCGAGGGTCCGCCCGACTTCGTGCGCAACGATCCCGCGGTGATCCGCGCCTATCTCGGAGAAGAAGAGGACGCAGGTGGCTGAGCCGATGCTCGCGGTCGAGGCGGTGCATGCCTCCTACGGCAACATCCACGCGCTGCGCGGGGTGACCGTCGAGGTGCCGAAAGGCGGCATCGTCTCGCTGATCGGCGCGAACGGCGCGGGCAAGTCGACGCTGCTGATGACGATCTGCGGCAATCCGCGCGCGCATGGCGGCGAGATCCGGTTCGAGGGGAACGAGATCACGCATCTGCCGACGCACCGGATCGTCCGCCTCGGCATCGCCCATGCGCCGGAGGGGCGGCGTATCTTCCCGCGCATGACCGTGCTGGAAAACCTCCAGGTGGGCGCGATTGCCTCGGATCCCGATAAATTCGCGGAGGACGCGCGGCGCGTGTTCTCGTTGTTCCCGATTCTCGATGAGCGCAGAAATCAGCGCGGCGGCACCCTGTCGGGCGGGGAACAGCAGATGCTCGCCATCGCCCGCGCCCTGATGGGCCGGCCGCGTCTTCTGCTGCTGGACGAGCCTTCGCTCGGCCTCGCCCCGATGATCGTCAAGCAGATCTTCGAGGTCATCAGGGAGATCAACGAGAGCGACGGGATGACCGTCCTGCTGGTCGAGCAGAACGCCTATCACGCGCTGCGCCTCGCCCATCGGGGTTACGTGATGGTGAACGGCGAGATCGCCCTGACCGGGACGGGCGCCGCGCTGCTGGACAACCCCGAGGTCCGCGCCGCCTATCTCGAGGGCGGGCGCGCGGCGGAACCGACGGCATGAACCTCGCGGTGTTCATCTGCCTTACGGTCGTGCTGATGGGGGGCGCGGGGTTCCTCGCCGGTCAGGCGCTGGCCCGCACGTGGCGGCCGGTCTGGCAGGTATTCCTCTACTGCGCGCTGATGGGGTGCGCCGACCGCTTCCTGGTCTATGCGCTGTTCGACGGCGAGCTCTTGTCGATTCCCGGGTATCTGATCGATACCGCGGTCATTCTCGCGCTTGGCCTGATCGCGTACCGTTCGACGCGGGCGGCCCGGATGGTCGCGCAATACCCATGGCGTTATCGCCGCGCCGGTCCGTTCGGCTGGCGCGAAATCGGCAATTGACGCGAACCGGGGCGGCCGCCCCGCGACCTGGAAGGGAGGTTCCATGACGACGGTGATTACCGGTGCCGGGTTGGTCGGCACGAGCTACGCGATCCGCGCGCTCGCCCGCGGCGAAAAGGTGGTGTTCCTCGATCCGATCCCGCGCGGGGACTATCTCGACAGCCGCCTCGGCGCGGGCAACTACACCCTGATATCCGAGGACGCGCGCCACTTGCCGGGCGTTCTTGCCGCGATCGAGGAGCACGGCGCCGATACCGTGCTGCACACGACCGGGCTGATCGGAAGGCGCGCGGAAAACCCGCTCCATCTCGGCATGGACATCAACATCAACGGTGCGATCGCGATCTGCGAGGCGGTACGGCTCGCCGGGGCGAAGCGGCTGCTCAGCATCTCCACCTTCGGCGCCTACGACTGGCGCCGCACCGCCCCCGGCGGGGTGATGAAGGAGGATTTCCCGCTCGGCAGCGGCACCGCCTACAGCAATACGAAGGCCGCGCAGGAGCTGATCATGGAGGCCTATTCCAACCGCTACGGCTTCGAGGTCGCCATCGTGCGGCCCGCCAACGTGTTCGGCATGGGCCATTTCTGGGGCGGATCGGGCGGCGGCGAGAAATGTCATACGCTGGTCGAAAGCGGCATTCGGGGCGTGCCGGCGCGGATCCCGGAAGAGCAGACGATGTCGTTCGAATATGTCTACTCGAAGGACATCGGCCGCGCGCTCGACCTGTGCGCGACGCGCGACCTGCCGCGCTACAGCGTCTTCAATATCGGCATCGGCGCGGTCACCGCGTTCGACGAGCTGGTCGC
>JAPPHW010000129.1 GCA_028820945.1 Defluviicoccus sp. | reverse complement strand
CGGGCGCGGCGGAGCGCTGGCGGGCGGTATCGGCGGGCGCCGATCCCGAGGGCGGTCCGGCGCCGCGTCCCTGATGGCGGTGCTGCGCCGGGCGCTCAACTGCACCCCGCTGGAGCGGGCACGGATCCGCGAGCGCGCCCAGGCCGCAGGCATGCCGGTCTCGCGCTTCGTGGTGGCGTGTGCGCTGCAGGGCGATGCGGAGGCCGAGCCCCGGGTCGCGCTGTCGGCAGAGGAGCAGCGGCAGTTGTACGATCGGGTGGCGGAGCTCGACCGGGTGCGCCGGGCGCTGCACGAGGCGCTTCCGGGGACCGGGGTGTCGCTGTTCGGGGCGCTGGCGGTCCTGCACCGCGCGCTCGGGCGGGATGGCTGATGCCGGCGCGGCTCCCCGTCTCGTGCCGGGAAGCGGAGTGGGAACGGATCCGCGAGATCGCCTCCGGGCGCGGCCAGACGATCAGGGAATACATGATCGAGGCCGCGCTGACCGTCGATCCCGCGCCGGAGGCGCCGGCGCTCGCGCTGTCGGAAGACGAGCAGCGCCTTCTGGCCGAGCGGGTGGAGCGGCTGGCGGACGGCATGGTGGCGGAAGCGGGGCGCGGCCAGGGCGCGATCGTGCGGCTGCGGCAGTCGGTCGAGCTGGTGCTCGGCGAGGCGCTCGGCAACATGGTCCGGCAGGGCCGGGAGGACGAGATCCTGCCGCTGCTGATCGAGGTCTTCGGCGAGGAGCACGGCGCCGAGGTTGAACGGCGGTTCCGGGCGTGGATGGAGCGCCAACCGGTGGCCGGTTGATCGCGCCCGCGCCGGGCGGGCCGGGTTTGCCGGCGATCCGTCACATGCTGAACCCCCGGTCCTTGGAGCGATCCTGGCCCTGCTGCCGGTTCTCTTCCTGTTGCCGGCTCTCCCGTTCCTGCTCCAACGAGTGAAGGACACGCTCGCGGCGCGCCTCGTCGGCCCATGGGGCGCGGAAGCAGCCGCGCGCGGTGACCGCGTCCGCGCTGCGCCCGATCGTGCTGCCGGGCTCGGGCGCGCCGGGGCCGGTTGCACGGATGACCCGCAGATCGAGCGCGTAGCTGTCGGCCGTGTCGGTCCGGGTCCGGACCTCGGCCTCGATCGTGCGCACCTCGCCTCTCGGCCCTGCGGCCTCGGTCCAGGCGATGCGGTCTCCGGGCACGGGCTCCGGGCAGGGCGTCCGGCAGGCATCGAGCGGCACCGAACGCTGCCGGGCGAGCTCCAGTTCGCGCAACCCCGCATCCGACCACGCGGCGCGGACGCAACCGCTCTCGGCGAGCGTGCGGGCGCCGACCTCGACGGGTCGGCCCCCGGCGGGCGTCATCCCTGCCCCGGGGTCCGCCATCCTGAGCCGCAGCGTGTCGCTTTCGCGCACGCCGCAGGATGCGCCCGGGGAGTCCACAACCGCCTGCAGCACCCGTCCGTCGGCGCGGAACGCGATCCGGTCGCCCGCGATCAGCGGCGCATCCCCGGTCCAGGCGATGCCGCGCTCCAGCGGCGGCAACCGCGCGAGCCGGTCGGTTTCCAGGCGGACCGCGTCGGCCACCGCCGGCAGCAACGCGGCTTCGCGGCGCCGAGCCGGATCGGCTTGCCGCCCTTCCTGTCCGGTGAGTTCCCGCGCCGTAGCCAGCTCTTCCCGCCACGCGCGGTCGCGGTCGAGCCACGCGCCCGCCTCCGGGCGCACCGATGCTGGCAGGGCTTGGCGGTCGGTCAACGCCCGAGCCATCTCCGTGGCGTGGCTGTAGCCCTCGGCATGGAGCGGCAGGGTATCCTGCTCCCGGGCGCGCGCCTCGACAGAGGTGGCGGCCTCGCGGAACGCGGCTGTCACGTCCTGTAGCTCGACCGCTTCCAGCCGGTCGAGGAGCACCCCGACCCGTTCCCGCAGGCGCGGCATGTGTTCGAGGCGGGAAGCGGCCCGCGTCTCCGCCGCGTCGCCCGCCTGCCCCGGACTTGGATCCGGGGCCTGCCCGGGACTCCGATCCGGGGGCGATTGTCCCAGCAGGCGGCGGCCGGTCTCGCGAAGGTCCGCCGAATCCTCCCGCCAGGCCGACAAGGAGTCCGGTTCGGATTGTGCGGATCGGTCTTTCTCCCGGTCGATCCCGGCGCGCCGGTCGAGGTGCCCGATGCCCGCTTCGATGAAGGCCGCGACGGGGGCGGTGTCGATTTCGACGCGGACATCGTGTGCGAGCACCGAACGGGCGGCATCCCGTGCCGCCGCCGCGAGGCCCGACTCGTCGCGGAGCCCCTCCGCGCGGGTTCGGAGTGCGTCCCATGCCGGTAGGTCGGCTGGGTCGCGGCCCGCCTCCCGCGCCTCGCTCTCGACGTCCCGGTGGGCCTGCATGAACGCCTCGGCCCGGAGCCCGAGCGCCCGCTCCGCCAGCGCGTCGACGGCGTCGCGTACCCGGTCGCGTTCCTCGGCCGCGCCTGCAAGCCGGATGCGGGCCGGATCGTCGAGCCTCGCGCCCGCGCCCTCGCCCAGCATCCGGAGCCCGTCCATCCGCAGCGTCTCCGCCCGCTCCAGCCACCCGTCCAGGGCCGCGTCCGCCGAAGCGCCCGCCTGGGCGGGGCCGATCCCGGCGGCCTGGCCCAGATGATCGCGGCAGTCGTGCAGGAACCCGGCGATGCGCCGGCCCGCCTCCTCGTGTTGCGGATGTTCCGGCGTCTCCCGCCGTGCCTCCTCCACGGCGGCCCGCCCGACGTCCGTGGTCCACGCTGCCACCGGCCGGCGAATGTCCTCGGGGAGGCCGTCGGCGTCCAGCGACGCCGCCCGTTCGGCGAGGCGCTCCGCCCCCGCCATAACGCGCGGATCGACGCCTGCCGCATGCGCCTCGGCCTCGTGGCGGACGACCTCTTCCCGGAACCGCTTCGCCGCGTCGAGCCGGAAGGTGCGGGCGATGCGCGCAAGCGCCGCCGCGACCCGGCCCGCGATGCCCCGGCGCTCCTGCAATGCGCGTCCGGTCTCCGCCAGCGCCTCTCCCTCGGCGCGCCATGCCGCGTGCTCCGGCAGGTCCGATACCGGCATGCCGCGCGCCCCGGCCGCCCAGTGGAGGAGGGGCCGGTTGCGGCAGTGCATGTCTGCCTTCTGCACGAACGCGATTTCTTCGTACCGACGCGCGGCGATCTCCGCGTCGCGGTTCCGCACCTCCGCGGCGAAGGCGGCCAGATCCGCCGGAAGGTCGGTCCCTTGGGCAAGCGCTACAACCCCGGTCACGATCCGGGCGTAGTCGTCCATGCGGTTGAGTTCCACGTTTTCGGCTTCCGCCTTCGCGGCGAGCGCCCGCCAGTCGTCCCGCATCTCCCGAAGCATCCCCACCGCAGCTGCGGGCGGGTCGGGCGGCGGGTCGTCGTCCTCGCCCACCGCCTCCCGCGCCGTCATCCCGGCCCCGTCGTTCTCCTCCAGCGCCTCGGCCAGCGTCTCGCGGTTGTCCGTCACCAGCACGAACCTGTCCCGCGCCCGACTCGCTTCCACATAGAGCGCCGCCTGGCCCCCCAGCTCGCCGTGGCCGGTATCCAGCACCGCGATCGCCGCGTCCCGCGTCATCCCCTGGGCGGCGTGCA
>JAPPHW010000314.1 GCA_028820945.1 Defluviicoccus sp. | reverse complement strand
CCGGAGGACCCGATGAGCGACCCCGAAACCGCGACGGTAAAGACGACCCCCCTGAACGCCCTGCACAGGGAACTCGGCGCCAGGATGGCGCCGTTCGCCGGATACGACATGCCGATCCAATATGCCGGCGGCATCATCGAAGAGCATTTGCACACGCGACGCGCGGCCTCGCTGTTCGACGTTTCGCACATGGGCCAGCTTGTAATCCGCGGCGAAGAACGGGCGACCGCGCTGGAGGCGCTGGTGCCGGGCGATATCGCGGGGCTTGCCCCCGGCGGCATGCGCTACACCATGTTGACCGACGAGGCGGGCGGCATTCTCGACGATCTCATCGTCACCGATGTCGGCACCTACCTGTTCGTCGTCGTCAACGCCGCCTGCAAGGAAGCCGACATCGCCCATGTCCGGGCGGCGCTGCCCGGCGGATGCGAGCTCGACGAGCTCGACCGCGGGCTCGTTGCGCTTCAGGGCCCGAGGGCGGGCCGGGCTCTGACGGCGCTGGTTCCCGGCGCGGACGCTCTTCCATTCATGACCGCCGCGCCCTTCGAGATCGACGGCGTCAGGCTGGCCGTCACGCGGTCGGGCTATACCGGCGAGGACGGGTTCGAGATCTCCATCCCGGCCGAGGACACCGAGCGCATCGCGCGCATGCTGCTCGACCTTCCGGAGGTCGAACCGGCGGGGCTCGGCGCCCGCGACACGTTGAGGCTCGAGGCCGGGCTTTGCCTCTACGGCCAGGATATCGACCGAACGACCACGCCGGTCGAGGCGGGGCTTGCCTGGACCGTCGGCAAACGCCGGCGGGCGGAGGGCGGTTTCCCCGGCGCTGGCGTCATCCTCGATCAGATCGCTTCGGGACCGTCGCGCCGCCGCGTCGGCATCCGTCCGGACGGCCGCGCGCCCGCCCGCGCCCACACGACGGTGCGGGAAATCGGCGGCGAAGCGATCGGGGAGATCACCAGCGGCGGCTTCGGGCCGAGCGTCGGCGGGCCGGTCGCCATGGGTTACGTCGCCGCCGGAGCGAGCGGGCCCGGACGGGCGGTCGAGGTCGTCGTCCGCGACAAGCCGCTTCCGGCGCGGATCGCAAAGCTGCCGTTCGTTCCGCATCGCTATTTCAAGGGCAAGGGAGGGTGAGGCGATGGCCGAGCTCAGATACAGCGAAGAGCATGAGTGGGTGCGCGTGGAAGGCGATATCGCGGTGATCGGGATATCGGACTACGCGCAGGATCAGCTCGGCGACGTGGTGTTCGTCGAGCTCCCCGAGCCGGGGCGCGCGGTGGCGCGGGGCGAGGAGGCCGCGGTCGTCGAATCGGTGAAGGCGGCGAGCGAGGTCTACGCCCCGGTGAGCGGCGAAGTGGTCGAGGTCAACGAGCCGCTCGCCGACGACCCGGGCCTGGTCAACCGCGAGCCCACCGCCGGCGGCTGGTTCATCAAGGTGCGGATGGCCGATCCGGGGGAAGTCGAGGCGTTGCTGGACGAAGCCGCCTACGACAGCTTCGTCTCCGCCCTCTGAAGCATCCGGGGGGCCGAGCGATGCGCTATCTGCCGCTGACCGATGCCGACCGCCGGGCGATGCTCGCCTCGATCGGCGCGCCGTCCGTCGACAGCCTCTTCATGGATGTGCCCGAGGCGGCCCGCGATCCGGTTTTCGATCTGCCCGCTCACGCCGGGGAGATCGAGGTCGAGCGCGAGCTCGGCGCGCTCGCCGCGCAAAACGTCGCCGCGGGGTCGGTGCCGTTCTTCCTGGGCGCCGGCGCCTATCGCCACCACGTGCCGGCGAGCGTGGACGCGCTGATCCAGCGGGGCGAATTCCTCACCTCCTACACGCCCTACCAGCCCGAAATATCGCAGGGGACGCTGCAGGCGCTGTTCGAGTTCCAGACCCAGGTCGCGCTGATCGCGGGGCTCGATGTCGCCAATGCCTCGATGTACGACGGCGCGACTTCGTGCCTCGAGGCGGTCAACATGGCGCTCCGTGTGACCAGGCGGTCGCGCGTGGTCGTGTCGGGCGCGCTTCATCCGCAGTATCGCGAGGTGACCGAGACGGGTCTCAGATATCTCCCGGCCCGTCTCGACTGCCTGCCGCCCGACTTCGACGGCACGGAGGCGCTCGTCGACAGCATCGACGCGGAGACCGCCTGCGTCGTCGTCCAGTATCCCGATTTCTTCGGCAGGGTGCGCGACCTGGCGCCGCTCGCCGGGGCGTGCCGCGACGCGGGCGCGCTGCTCGTCGTCGCGGTCACCGAAGTCGTGGCGCTCGGCGCGCTGAAGTCGCCCGGCGAGATGGGGGCCGACATCGTCGCGGCGGAAGGCAAGTCGATCGGCAATCCGCTCACCTTCGGTGGACCCTATGTCGGGCTGTTCGCCTGCCGCGAGCGCCATGTCCGGCAGATGCCCGGGCGCCTGGCGGGGGAGGCACTCGACGCCGATGGCAAGCGCGGATGGGTGCTGACGCTGGCGACGCGGGAGCAGCATATCCGGCGCGAAAAATCGACCAGCAACATCTGCACCAATTCGGGCCTGTGCGCGCTCGCCTTCACGATCCACATGAGCCTGCTCGGCGAGGAAGGGTTTTCCCGCCTCGCGCGGCTCAACCACGCGAGGGCCGCGATGCTCGCCGACCGGCTCGACTCCATCTCCGGCGCGGACGTGCTCAACGAGAGCTTCTTCAACGAGTTCACGCTGCGTCTCGACCGGCCCGCCGCCGAGGTCGTGGACGAGCTTGCCGGACGCGGCGTGCTGGCCGGAGTGCCCGTTTCGCGCCTCCTGCCCGGCGAGCCGGAGGCGATGCCCCTTCTTCTGGTCGCCGCGACCGAGACCACGGACGAAGGAGATATCGCGGCGCTTGAAGCCGCCCTTCGGGAGGCTCTCCAATGAGCGCCCCGACGGAGGCCATTCGTCATCGCGGACTCCGGTTCGAGGAGCCGCTGATCTTCGAACAGGGCGCGGACGGGAGAACCGGTGTCGATCTCCCCGATGTGCCGGAAGGAAACGACCGTCTCGGCGGGCTCGCCCGGGAGACGCCCATCGGCCTGCCGGGTCTTTCCGAGCCGCAGGTCGTGCGGCATTTCACGCGGCTCAGCCAGAAGAACTATGCGATCGACACCGGCCTGTATCCGCTCGGCTCGTGCACGATGAAGCACAACCCCCGGCTCAACGAGAAACTCGCGCGGCTGCCAGGGCTCGCCGACATCCATCCGCTGCAGCCGGAATCCACCGTGCAAGGCGCCCTTGCGCTGATGGACCGGCTGGCGGGCTGGCTGAAGACGCTGACGGGGATGCCCGCGATCGCGCTTTCCCCCGCCGCCGGCGCGCACGGCGAATGGACCGGGCTGATGACGATCCGGTCCGCGCACGAGGCGGCGGGCGATGCGCGCAAACGCGTGCTGGTGCCCGATTCCGCGCACGGCACCAACCCGGCGAGCGCCGCGATGTGCGGCTACGAGGTCGCCGCGGTGCCGTTGAACGGACGCGGACGGGTCGATCTGGAGGCGCTGAAATCGGCGCTCGGCGACGATGTCGCGGCCTTCATGCTGACCAACCCCAACACGTGCGGCCTGTTCGAGGACGAGATCCTGGAACAGGCCGA
>JAPPHW010000098.1 GCA_028820945.1 Defluviicoccus sp. | reverse complement strand
CCCCTGGACCCCGGCGCAAGGCCGGGGTGACAAGAGGGGGGGGGGCGGAAACGGTCTAGCCCGTCGGCACAGAGCCCGTTCGGAAATTAAACCGGACAGCAATGGAACGAGTCCGGGCATGACGGAAGAAACGTCGTGGGCCTTCCCTGTCGCGTTATCCGTATAAACACCGTCGAATACCCGTCCGTTCGACCGGCAACGGGACATTTATGCGCCTTTAACGCGTCTTTATCCCTGCGTTCGTAGAAATGCCGCGCGCGAAAATACAGATTCCGGTTGCACCCGGCGCATTGGTGAATATATTTCGTTCGATAACGACAGCCACAAAATATCTGACCTCTTGCCAATTGCGGAGCCGAAACATGCCGAACGCTTCAGGGACCGGTGCGGAAAAACTCGCGGCGCTCATCGCCGAAATCGAAAACGAGGCCTATGCGCGGGGCCAGGCGGACGCGAGAAAGGAAATACTGAACCTTCTGGGCACGGGAGGCGAACCGGCGACGCGCGCGAGAGCGACCCGCGGCCGGCGGGCGAAGACGGCGGCGGCGCCCAAGCGCCGCGCGAGCGGACGCAAGCGCGCTCCCAAGGGCTCGGTGCCCCGCTTCGTCGAACAGGCCTTGCGCGAGCAGCCCGGCCTCACCCCGCCGGAGATCCTGGCCCGCGCCTCGACCGACATGGAGCGCCTGATCAAACTGCCGTCGATCCGGACCGAACTGCGAAACGGGGGGAAGCAGGGCAAGTACGAATCGAACGGCGGCCGTTGGACCCTCGCGGGATCGGCCGCGGGCGGGGCGACCGGCGGGGAGACGGCGTCTTCGGACACCTCTCCGGCTTCGGACGCCGGCCAGGGCGGCGGCGCGGCCCCCTCCCGCTGGAGCAACTGACCTCCCCCACGTCCCGCCGCGCCGCCATCCGGCGGTCGGCGTATCGATCGGGGTTTACGAAGAAAGGCCGCCCCGGCGCCTGTACCCTGTCGTCATGCCCGGACTTGAGCGGGATCGAGACCGTCAGGCGACGCTCTCGACCGGGCTGGAAAACGCGTAGCCCACGCCCCGGACCGTCTTGATGATCGCCGGGGCTTTCGGGTCTCTTTCGAGCTTTTTCCGCAAGTTGCTGATATGGAGGTCGATGCTGCGGTCGTAGGGCTGCCAGGCGCGCCCGCCGACGGCATCGAGGAGCCGGTCGCGCGACATGGGGCGGCCGGATCCGCTTGCCAGCGCGACAAGCAGGTTAAACTCGCTCCCGGTCAGAGGAATGTCGGCCCCGTCCCGCCCGACGAGGCGGCGCGACGCGACGTCGAGACGGCACCCGTCGAACGCCAGTATCGAGGCGTCCGACCGGCCGGCGCCTCGCGCTCCGGCACCCTCCATGCAGCGGGAGATGCTGCGCAGACGCGCCAGGAGCTCGCGCAGGTTGAACGGTTTGGAGAGATAGTCGTCGGCGCCCATTTCCAGGCCGACGATGCGATCCACGGGTTCGCCCTTCCCCGTCAGTATCAGGATGCCGATCGTGAAATTTTCCCTCAGATAGCGCGTCAGCGAGAGCCCGTCTTCTCCCGGCATCACGAGATCGAGGACGACGAGATGCGCGGGCCGATCCTTCAGGAACCCGCGCAACGCCTCGCCGCCCGGCAGCGCGTGGGCGTCATAACCCTCCCTGCGGAGGAAAACGCACAGGCGGTTTCTCAGCCGGGCATCGTCGTCGACGACAAGTACGGTTCTGGACACGCGGCAAATCCGTTCATACCCATACAATTCTATACAAACTGCAAGAGTCCGGCACATACCACGCTTACCGGCGGACGCTAGAACATGACCGTCGTTTCGTCCGCGCGGCTCGACGCCGCGTCGCATGGGAGTAGTCGGTCATGTCGAATGTCGCGCACCTGCAAACCGGATCGGCCGGTTTCCCGCCGACGCCCGCGGCGTGCGATTCCGAAGCCGCCCGGGCACGGAGAAGGCCGGTCTACGGCGCGCCCGGCGCCACGCCGCAATACCGGCTGTTGGCCGCCGGAACGGAACTGTTCGCCCAGGACGAGCCGAACGAGGATATCTTCACGGTCGTCGAAGGCTGGGTGTCGCTTCACCATATCCTCGAAGACGGGCGCCGCCAGATCCTCGAATTCCTGCTGCCGGGCGACATTTGCGGCTTCGCGCCGCTGGCCGGCGGGGCGGCTCCGCATGGCGCGGAGGCGTTGACCGACGTGACGGTCACCGCTCTGCCGCGCACCCAATTCGCGTCACTGCTCGCGGCCGATTCCGACTACGCGGTCGCGATCGTCGGCAGGCTGTCCGAAACGATTTCATCGGCCCACGAGGCCATGGTCGATATCGGCCGTCGCTCGGCGATAAAGGCCGTGGCGCATCTGCTGTTCCGGCTCGACCGGCGCATCCGCGAAATCAGCGGCGCGCCGGCGGGGGCGATCGTCGAATTCCCGCCGACGCAGGAGCAGTTGAGCGATGCGCTGGGCCTCTCCGCGGCGCATGTATGCCGGACGCTGCGAATTCTGCGGGAACACGGGATACTGTCTCTCCGCCGGCACAGGCTCCAGGTCCACGACCCGGCGGCATTGAGCAGGATTCTGGTCCGCGACGACCGTTGGCGGGACAACGGCCGCGCGGAGTGACGGAGACGATTTATCGCCGTTTTGCCATTCGGGAGTCGAACCATGTCGCTCAAGAGCATTCTGGCCCACGCCGCCCCCGACGACAGGTCGAACGAGGTGCTCGACGTCGCCTGCGCGCTTGCCAGGGCGCATGAGGCGCATTTGATCGGGTTGCACATATCCTCCGACGCCGGGGTATCCCTCCGGTCCCTGCCGGGGCCGGTGCCGAGCGAGCTGATGGCGTCGATCGAAACCCGGATCGGGGAGGAGCGGGACCGCGCCCGGGTCCGGTTCGACGACGCGGTCGCGCGCCACGGGGTGCAAGCCGAATGGCGGGCCGAGAACGGCGATCCGGCCGGTATCGTCGGCATGCATGCGCGGTACGCGGACATCGCCGTGATGAGCCAGGGCGACGAGCGCGACACGCCGGGCGATCCGGAATTGCCCACGGTGGTGGCGACGCTGACCGGCCGGCCGGTGCTGATCGTGCCTCGGGCCGGGACGTTCGACAAGGTGGGCGAGCGGGTGCTGGTCTGCTGGAACACCAGCCGGGAAGCGACGCGCGCGGTCGCCGACGCGATGCCCATCCTGCAAAAGGCGGAGCAGGTGACCGTGCTTGCCGTCAACCCGAACGACGGACCGGAGCACGGCGAGGTTCCGGGCGCCGACATTTCGCACTATCTGGCCCGGCACGGGGTGCGCGCCGAGGCGAACCGGACCTACGCCGAGGATATCGATGTCGCCGACGCGATCCTGTCGCGCGCCTCCGATCTCGGCTGCGATCTGATCGTCATGGGCGCCTACGGCCATTCCCGCATGCGGGAGTGGATCTTCGGCGGCGTCACGCGGTCGATCATGCGCACGATGACCCGCCCGGTCCTGATTTCGCACTGAGGCGGCGGGCGGGCGTTCTCCGGCGCTCCTCACCCTCCCGACCGTCATGCCCGGACTTGTTCCATTGCTGTCCGGTTTAGATTGGCTGGACCGGGT
>JAPPHW010000357.1 GCA_028820945.1 Defluviicoccus sp. | reverse complement strand
GCGACCCGCGCGCGGGCGCCGGGAAGGTCCTTCGAGCCCTCCGGCAGGCCGCCCGTGACCAGAATCAGCGCGCGCGCCCCGATCGCCGCGGCCTCCTCGATGGCCCTCAGATTGTCGTCGATCGTTTCCTGCCAGGCCGACGCATCCGCGCCGCCGAACATGCCGCCCCGGCAGAGACCGGTCACGGTCATGCCGCGATCGTCGAGCAGCCTGGCCGCCTCGCTCACGCCGCACTCGGCGAGCTTATCGCGCCAGACCGTAATACCGCGCACGCCGTGGCGCGCGTAGCCTTCGATCGCCTCGCGGAGAGTCCACTGATCCCGCGTGGTGATCTGGTTGATCGAGAGCTTTTCGATCCCGGGCATCAGGCGGCGATTCCGTGCGTCCGCATCGTGTCCCGCATCCGGCTCGCCGCGAGCTCGACATCGGAAAGGAGACCCGCGCGGTCGGCGAGACGGAAGATCTCGGCGAGGTGGACGACGGACCGCGCGCTCTGCTGCCCACCCACCATGACGAAATGGTCCTGCAAACCGCTGAGATAGGCCATGAACACGACGCCCGTCTTGTAGAACCGGGTCGGCGCCCGGAAGATGTGCCGGGACAGTGCCACGGTCGGCGCGAGGATGGCGTGGAAATCTCCCGTCCGATTGCCCGACAGGGCCGAGAGCGCCGCCGACGCCGCAGGTGCGATGGCGTCGAAAATGCCGAGCAACGCGTCCGAATAGCCCTCTTCGTCGCCCTCGATGAGCTCGGGGTAGTTGAAGTCGTCGCCGGTATACATGCGCACGCCGTCCGGCAGGCGGCGTCGGAGGGCGATTTCCTTGTCCTTGTCGAGCAGGGAGATCTTGATTCCGTCGACCTTCGACGCGTTGGCCTCGATCACCGAAAGGCAGACCTCCATCGCCTCCCAGTGGTCGTCGTGCCCCCAATAGCCGGCGAGCGCGGGATCGAACATCTCGCCCAGCCAGTGGACGATCACCGGTTCCGCCACCTGCGAGAGAACCCGCTCGTAAACCCTGGCGTAGTCCTCCGGCCCTCTTGCCGCCGCGGCCAGGGCGCGCGAAGCCATCAGGATTATCCGGCCGCCGGCATCTTCCACCGCGCCGCATTGTTCCTCGTAGGCGGCGACGACCTCCTCGATGGCGGTGTCGGGGTCCGGCGCGAGGTGATCGGTCCCCGCGCCCGAGGCGAGCACCGCGCCCGGGACGCAACGCGCCTCGGCAACGCTGCGGCGGATCAGCTCGAGCGAAGTCTCCCAGTCGAGCCCCATGCCGCGCTGGGCGGTGTCCATCGCCTCCGCGACGCCGAGACCGAGCTCCCACAGGTGACGCCT
Organism: Defluviicoccus sp.; assembly: GCA_028820945.1. The sequence continues at coordinate 2,264 of JAPPHW010000357.1, read as the reverse complement.
GAAGGCGAGCGTCGCTTCCCAGTCGATCGCGGAGTCGATCCACGGATCGTTGTCGGCGAGAGGGTCGGCTACGACATGCGCGGCGGCGTAGGCGATCCGGTTGAACGGGCGTTTCGGTCGCTCGGCCGCGGCGCGCGGCGCGCTCGTCTCGAAGGGGACGATCTCGCCGTCGGCCGTCGGCAGCTCGACAATCGTCATCGGCCGGCCTCCAGGGGCTCGACGTCGATCCAGCGCCGCTCCTCCCAGCTCCGCATCGCGCATTCGGCGAGCTGGACGCCCTTGGCGCCCTCCAGGAGGTTCCAGGTGAAGGGTCCGTCGTCATAGAGCGAGCGGATGAACATCTCCCACTCGGTCTTGAAGCCGTTATCGAAGGAGAGGTCGGCGCCGTACTCCTCCCAGGTGCCGAAGAAGTCGATGGTCTGCGGTTCGTCCGGGTTCCAGACCGGCGAGGGCGTCGAATCCCGGTCCTGGACGAAACAGCGCGTCAGCCCCGACACCGCGGCGCCGAGGACGCCGTCGGCGTGGAAGGTCACGAGGTCGTCCTTGCGCACGCGTGTGCACCAGGAGGCGAAGATCTGCGCGACGGCGCCGTTGTCGAGTTCGATCATCGCGCAGGAACCGTCGTCCGCGTCGGCGTCGTAGGGTTCGTCGTTCTCGTCCCAGCGCCGGTCGAAGTTGATCGCGCCCCGGCAGACGACACTCCGCACCTTGCCGAACACGTTGTCGAGCACGTAGCGCCAGTGCGGCATCATGTCGAGGATAATTCCGCCGGCGTCGGCCTTGCGGTAGTTCCAGGACGGGCGCTGCGCCGCGCGCCAGTCGCCCTCGAACACCCAGTAGCCGAAATCGATCTTGATCGAGAGCAGCCGGCCGAGAACGCCGTCGTCGATCAACCGCTTCATCTTGAGCAGGCCCGGCAGGAAGATCTTGTCCTGCACGACGCCGTGACGGATGCCGGCCTTCTCGGCCCGGCGGTACAGGTCCAGTGCGTCCTCCAGCGTCGCGGCCGACGGCTTCTCGCAGTAGATGTGCTTGCCCGCGTCGATGGCTTTGCGCAGGATCTCGGCGCGATGGACGGTGCTCGCGGTATCGAAGAACAGCGGATAGTCGGGGTCCCGGATGGCCGCGTCGAGATCGGTCGTCCAATTGTCGAATCCGTGGGCCGCGCCGAGGGCCGCGAGCTTTTCCTCGCTGCGGCCGACCAAGAGCGGGTCGGGGACGATCCTGCGCCCGTCGCTGAGCGCGACGCCGCCTTCCTCCCGAATCTTCACCATCGACCGGATGAGGTGCTGGTTGGTTCCCATCCGGCCGCTGACGCCGTTCATCGCCACGCCGAGACGTATTTCGGCCATGCGCGCCTCCCACTGTGCCCGCCGAAGGATCGCCCATCGAAGCGTGCAGATCAAACCTGGCATCCGCGAGAGCGGTGGCCATGAGCCTGCCGGAAATCCCCGAAGCCGAGGCGACCGGCCGCGTCGCGGACATCTATCGCGCGATCCTCGACGCGACGGGGTTGCCGTCCACCAATCTCGTCTGGCGCCATATGGCGTGCCATCCGGGAGTGCTCGAGTGGGCCTATGACGCGTTGGAAGGGGCGTTCACCGGAGGCGCGTTCCGCGCACTGGGCGCGGAAATCGCGTCTTCCATGCCGCCGCCCGCGATGCCTTCCGTGGCCGCGGACGGCGGCCTGGACCGCGCGACGCTCGAACGCGCGGCCTCGGTGATGGCGTTCTACAACCGCGCCAATCCGATCAATCTCGCGGCGCTGTCGGGGTTGCGGCGCGCGCTGGCCGGCGAGACGTCGGAGTCCGCCTTCGATCGGCCCGTTCCCGGTGACGATCCGCTGCCCCCGCTGCCGGAAGTCGCCCGGGACGTCGACAGCGAGACGGCGGTCCGCATGGCGGCGCTCGCCCGCACGATCAACGACGCGGACAGTGCGCTGATGCCGACCGCGCTCCGCCATCTGGCGAATTGGCCCGGAACGATCGCCGCCCTGCAGGAACGGGTGGAGGCATTGGTTGCCTCAGGCGCGCTAAAGGTCGACGCACAGACGCTTCGCCGAAGGGCGGCCGAAGGGGCCGCGCGGGTTCCGCTCGCGGTTCCTGTGTCGGGACGTCCGTCCGAGGCAACGAGGCATGCGCTGGAAGCGACGATCGACCTGTTCCTCACGCCCATATCCCGCATGATCGTCATCGGGCGCGGCTTCGAGGCGGCGCTGCGGTCGTGACCGAGCGCGTCGAGTGCGTCGTCATCGGGGCCGGCGT
>JAPPHW010000027.1 GCA_028820945.1 Defluviicoccus sp. | reverse complement strand
GCCCGGACTTGTTCCATTGCTGTCCGGTTTAGATTTTCGGCGCGGGCTGTGCGCCCATGGGCGGGGACGATGTCGGGCGGGGCGGGCATCTTCCGGCCATCCTCTCCCCCCAGCCGTCATGCCCGGACTTGTTCCGGGCATCCACGTCTTGCGGCTTCGCGCTGTGAGCGGGGATAAGCGAGCCGGCCGACCCACGTGGATGCCCGGAACAAGTCCGGGCATGACGAAGGAGGAGCGGACGGAAAACCGGAAACGGCCAAAAATGCCCTAAAAGAGAAAAATACCGTTGATTTGGGACGCGCTCGACACCATATTTCGCACAGTGGGACGTGGGAGTAGCGGAGTTGCATGGGACGGATTCGGGGGTCGAATCGGAAGAGGGAAAAAACCTCGTGAAATCCGTGACTTACCGACCGACTTGCCCGGAACGAGCATTTTTTTCTTGACTCGGGACGCGTTTTGGGGTATATTTGGCAAAGTCGAGAAGTGGGGGCGCCGGAGGTTTCGGCGCCCCTTTCCGTTTCCGGGCACACCGCCCGCCGATGTGGAGGACACGATCTTGCATGCGACCGCCATCGTTACCGACGCGGCCGTCACCCGCCGCGCGCGTCCGGCATTTGCCGACGGAAATGTCGACCGACCGGCCGAGTCGGCAAATGTCGACATTCCCGCCCGACATTTGCGGGGCGCGAATGTCGACCCGGTAGCGATTTGTCTACCCGATGCCCATGTCGACGGCGGGAACGGGCGCCGGGGTCGGCAGGCCGACAGGCATCCTGTCGACGAATTCAAGCCGGACAGCGGTGGAACGAGTCCGGGCATGATGGTGGGGAGGTGCCGAATCGCGTCCGCACGACCCGACTTTCCCACATCCGCCGGCGCGCGATCCGCGCTAATATACAGAACCCATCCGGCTCAGGAAGGAGACGGCGATGCTGCCCGCGATGCAGGACTTCATCGGGAAGATGCGCGGTCTTTACGAGTCGACGGCGGACGACGCCGAGCGGTTCGAGAAGGCGCGTCCCTATCTCCGGGAGCTGCTTGAGGACCCGGAGCTGAAGGCGCGGGCGGAGACCTGGCCGTCGCGCAACGACCCGGAGAACGGCTATTACGAGAACCTGCTGTTCTACGAGGATCCGGATTACGGTTTCGTGCTCAACGCGCTGATCAAGGAGCCTGGCGAGGACACGCCGATTCACGACCACGGCAAAATGTGGACCGTTTACGGCGTGCTCAAGGGCGGGGAGACCGTCCGCCGTTACAAGCGGGTCCCCGGTGCGGAGGAGGAACTCGAAACGGTCGGCGACCACGAGGTCTCGCCGGGCTATATCGACTTCGTGCCGCCGGGCGAGATCCACGCCGAATATAACGGCCCCGCGCGCACCGTCGGCATCATCCTGCGCAGCGGCAATGTCGGCGCCAATCCGCAGACCTGGTATTACCCGGAGACCGGCGAACGGCTTCGCCGCTTCGGCCCGAAGCAGGTGCCCTACGCGCTCGATTGAACGGCGCGGCGCTCGGCTCCGGGGCAATCGCGGGTTGCGGAATCCGCGCCGCGATGCGAGTTTGTCCCAGCGACGCCCGCGCGGGCGTCCGGAACGGCAATCGGGAGACGTACGACATGACAAGAACCGTGACGCGGTTCGGACGCGGGGCCGTCCTCGCGGCGGCCGCCCTCGCCATCGCGGCGGGCAGCGCATCGGCGCAGATGTATGACGGGAAGACGATCAGGATCATCATCCCGTACGGGCCCGGCGGCACATACGACAAGTACGGACAGACCTTCTCGGACCACCTGGCCAAGCATATTCCGGGCAATCCGACGGTCATCGTCCAGCACATGCCGGGCGCGGGCGGCGGCAAGGCGATGAACTGGTTCGCCAAGGCGGCGCCGAAGGACAACGCCCATCTGATCGTGCCGCTCGACAACTCGGTCGTGAACCAGCTCATGCGGCCCGAGAAGGCCCGCTACGACGCGCGCCAGCTCAACTGGATCGGCTCCAGCAACCAGACCAACATGGTGATGGTGTCGCGCACCGATATCGGGGTGAACAGCTGGGAGGACATGAAAAAGGCCCAGATGATCTGCTCGACCAGCGGCAAGAACTCGACCGGCTATCTCGTGCCGAAGCTCGCCTCCTCGCTGCTCGGCTTCAAGATCAAGATGGTGACCGGCTACAAGGGGTCGTCGCGCAGCATCCTCGCCGTCGAGCAGGGCGAGACCAACTGCGCCTCGTTCAACTGGCTCGCCTGGAGCTCCAAGGTCCCGCAATGGTTCAAGGGCGACAAGCCCTTCGCCAAGGCGGTGCTGCAGGTCGGCATCTTCCGCGATCCAGACCTGCCCGCCGACGTGCCCATGCTCGGCGACCTGGTCAAGGACAAGATGGACAAGGCGGTGGTCAACTTCATCGCGGTCGCCGGAATCCTCGGGCGCGGGCTCGCCCTGCATCCGGACGCCTCCGACGACGCGGTCAAGACCCTGCAGATGGCCTATGACAAGATGAACGCCGACAAGGGCTTCGCCTCCGACCTGCAGAGGCGCAAGCTGCGGCTGATGGCGGCCACCGGCGTCGACATCCAGAAGGCGGTCGCGCAGGCCGTCACCGACGCCTCGCCCGAGGTCGTCGCCCGCGCGCGCAAGCTGATCTACGAGATGTAGCGCCCGGCGCCACGCGCAAGCGAGAGGGCCGGCACGGCTTCGCGCCGGCCCTTCTTTCTCGGGCGGTCCTACCCCGCCGCGTCGAACGCGGCGCGGACGTCCTGCCAGCGGATGGGCAGGGTGTTGAACTCGACGCCGAAGGGTCTCAGCGCGTCGCTCACCGCGTTGGCGATCACCACCGGCGGCGCGATCGCGCCGCCCTCGCCGAGCCCCTTGACGCCGAGCGCGTTGAGCGGGGTCGGCGTCTCCATGTGGACCACCTCGATCGGCGGCGTCTCGGCGGCGGTCGGCAGCAGGTAGTCGGCGAAGCTCCCGGTCAATAGCTGGCCGTGGTCGTCGTATTCGATCGACTCATAGAGCGCGCCGCCCAAGCCCTGCACCAGCCCGCCCTTGACCTGGCCGTCGGCGAGCCCGGGATTGACGAGCCGGCCGGCGTCGTGCACCTCGACATAGCGCTCGATCCGCACCCGACCGGTGTCGGGCTCGATCTCGACGATGGCCGCGTTCGACGCATAGGCCCAGGTGACGGTGGGCGGCTCGTAATAGGAGGTCGCCTCCAGCCCGGCCTCGCTGCCTTCCGGGCGGCGCGACAGCCAGCCGGGCGCCGCCGCGGCGGCGATCTCGCGGAGCGTGACCGACATCTCGGCCACGCCCTTGACCGCGACCCTGCCGTCGGCGAGCTCGAGATCGGCCTCGCTCGCCTCCAGCAGATGGGCGGCGACGGCGAGCACCTTCGCCTTCACCTTGTCGCTCGCATCGCCGATCGCCATCGACGAGGTCACCGTCGAGCGGCTGGCGATCGAGCCGTAGCCCATCGTGAGGGTCGAGGTGTCGGCGAGCAGCACGACCACGTCCTCGATCGGCACCTTCCAGGCATCCGCCGTGACCTGCGCGAACACCGTCTCGTGCCCCTGGCCGATCGGGCAGGCGCCGGTCGAGA
>JAPPHW010000086.1 GCA_028820945.1 Defluviicoccus sp. | reverse complement strand
AGCTGCATCCCGCCTTCCGCAACCTCGATCCCAAGCGGATGATGAAGGACGGGCTGTCGGCGCCGCTGCACAAGGGCGCGGCGAAGTACTACAAGGAAAAGGGCATGATGTAGCCGGTCTCCGGCTTATCGGCTTCAGTTCCAACCGGGGCGGGTTATCGTCGGCATTGCCGGCGTGACCCGCCCTTTTTCTCCGGGGTGACGGATGGCGGATCGCGACCGCGGCGACGCGCAAGGGCCAACGCCGGGCGATCTCCGGGAAACGCTTGAGGATCTCGAAGACGGCGGCCGCCCCATGGGGCCGGCGTTTGCCGCCGTCGTCGGTGGCATCGCGGCGCTCTGGTCGTTGTACCAGCTCTGGATCGCGTCGCCCCTGCCGTTCGCGCTGGGGTTCGGCATCATCGTCGACGTGCCCGCGCGCGGCGTGCATCTGGCCTTCGGGCTGGTTCTCTGCTTCCTGCTGTTTCCGCTCTCGAAGCGGCTCGGGCGCTCCGGCGGGCTGCCGCTATACGACCTCGCGCTCGCGATCCTCGGCTGCGGCGCTGCGCTCTATCTGTTCCTCGGCTATGACGGTTTGGTGGCGCGCCAGGGCGTGCTTCTGAACTACGACGTCTCGCTGTTCGGTTGGGAATTCGTCCTTCCGGTCGAGGCGATCCTCGGCGGCATCGGTATCCTGCTCCTGCTGGAGGCGACACGCCGCAGCATCGGGATCCCGCTGGTGATCGTGGCCGGGGTATTCCTGCTCTATTCGATCTTCGGCCAGTCGATGCCCGAGATCGTCTCGCACAAGGGCGTCTCGCTGGAGCGGCTGATCGGTTACCAGTGGCTCGGCGGAGAAGCGGTTTTCGGCATTCCGATCGACGTGTCGGTCAGCTTCGTCTTCCTTTTCGTGCTGTTCGGCGCGCTTCTGGACAAGGCGGGCGCCGGCCAGTACTTCCTCGACCTCTCCTTCGCCATGGTGGGGCGTTACCGCGGCGGGCCGGCCAAGGCGGCCATCCTTGCCTCGGGCATGACCGGCATGATCTCCGGCTCCTCCATCGCCAACGTGGTGACGACCGGCACCTTCACCATCCCGGTCATGCGCAGGATCGGCATGCCGGCGACCAAGGCCGGCGCGATCGAGGTGGCGGCGTCCACCAACGGCCAGATCATGCCGCCGATCATGGGCGCGGCGGCGTTCATCATCGCGGAATTCATCGGGATCAGCTATTTCGATGTCATCGTCGCGGCCGCCATCCCGGCGGCGATCAGTTACATGGCGCTGCTCTACATCTCGCATCTCGAGGCGCTCAAACTCGGCCTGTCCGGGTTGCCCCGGGCGGATATCCCGCATCTCTGGCGGACCTTCGTGCGCGGCGTCCATTTCCTGATTCCGATCGTCGTCCTGATCTACCTGCTGATGGTCGAGCGCTGGACGGCGGGGAGCGCGGTCTTCTGGTCGATCGTGCTGCTGATGGCGATCATCGTGGGGCAGCAGGCGTGGGAGGCGGCGCGCGGGGGCGAGCGGGGCGTCGGCCGCGCCGTCGCCGACGGGTTCGTCGAAATCTACGACGGCCTGGTTTCCGGCGCGCGCAACATGGTCAATATCGCGGTCGCGGTCGCGACCGCCGGGATCATCGTGGGCGCGGTTTCCTCGACCGGACTCAACAACGCCATGGTGGGCGTGGTCGAGGCGATTTCGGGCGGCGACGTCTACGTGCTTCTGCTCCTCACCGCGGTGGTCTGCATCGTGCTCGGCATGGGGCTGCCGACGACGGCGAACTACATCGTCGTCGCCTCGCTGATGGCCGGCGTCATCGTCGAGCTCGGCAACGCCTCGGGACTGGTTCTGCCGCTGATCGCCGTCCACCTGTTCGTGTTCTATTTCGGACTGATGGCGGATTCGACGCCGCCGGTTTGCCTCGCGGCGTATGCCGCCTCCGCCATATCGGGCGCGGATCCGCTCCGCACCGGCGTCCAGTCCTTCCTCTACGACATCCGGACGGCGATCCTTCCGCTGGTCTTCGTGTTCAACCCCGAACTCCTGCTCATCGGGGTCGAGAGCGTCTGGCACGGGGCTCTGGTGTTCGTCGTTTCGCTGATCGCGATCCTCTCGTTCAGCGCGCTCACCCAGGGCTGGCTCTTGGTCCGCCTCCGGTTCTACGAGGGGCTGGTCCTGATCGTGGTGATCGTCTCGCTCTTCCGGCCGGATTTCGTGCTCAACCTGGTCAAGCCCGACTTCAGCACGGTCGGCATCGGCGAGGTGCGGGCAGTGCCAAGCGAAGTTCCCGCGGACCGCAAGGTCAGGCTTCATGTCGTGCGCTCGACCGACTACGGGGACCGCTACAAGCTGTTCACGATCTCGCCCCCTGCCCCGAAGGAAGGGCAGTCACTGGCGCAACGGATCGGGGTCGAGATCGAGTCGGCCAAGGGCGGCGGGTACGAAGTCCTCAACACCGCCTTCGACGGCCCGGCGGAGAAGGCGGGGCTGACCTTCGGCGACCGGATCACCGACATCGACGTCGAGCAGGTCGACCGCCCGCCCAAGGAAATCGTCTACCTGCTGGGCCTGGCGGCGCTTGGCCTGGTGCTGCTGAGCCAGTACCGGAGACGCCGCGCCGCAACCTAGTTTCCCGATATCGAATTTCTCCGGACTTCGCATCGGCCGTGCGGTCTCCCCGGTCCGCCCGCTTCTCTCGTCACCCCCGAGAGGGGGCGCCTCGCCGATACACTCGAACTTTTCGACCGGGACGACCGCGAAAAACGCGGACTAATGTTTCACGTGAAACAAAGGTCAGCCTTGTTGACCTATGTTTCACGTGAAACATTATCCCGAAACGGTACTATTTCGTGTCCCCCGGGGACGCGACCGACCCTCGCGGGAGAGGTCCCGGGCGCCAATACCGCCCCCGCGCCAGCGCCTTGCTGGAAGATGCTGACAGAACGGTTCGAGACGGCGGCCGGCCCGCCCGTAGTATCCGCCGGAGCGAGGCAGGGTAGTTAATTCGTTCCCCAAGAGGGATGAATTAATCTTTACCCGGCTCCTTCCTCCGTCAGGGCGGGCGCGGGCCGGCCGTCCACGCCTCGCTCTGAACTTCGCAACCGGGACGCTAGGCCCGCCTCGGCCAGCAGCCGGTGCTGCTCCAGTATGTCGTCGAGCGCGTCCGGATCGCCGCGGCCCAGCCCGCATTCGGCTCCGATACCGGAGACGGAGGCGAATTTCCGTGCTTCGGCGAGCTTCCTTGCGTTTCCTTCCGGGTCGCCTTCGTGCACCAGGCCGAGATAGAGCGCCGTTTCCTCCCCCAGCGCGAGGTCGGCGAGAGGCTCGAAAAAGGCCGTGTCGCTCCGGTCCTTCGGCACCGGCATGTGGATGTACTGCACGGATCGGCCGAGCGCGCCCGCTATTCCGTTGGAAATCTCGACGCACACCCCGAGATCCTTCGGTTGCACCAGGTGCTCGTCCTGCGGGCTGCCGTAGCACAGTGATAGCCGAGGTCGATGTCGCCTGGCACCATGTCGCCGACGCTGCCGAGCGAATCGATGATCCGTTCCCGATAGTCGCCCTCCAGACCGTAATAGCCCTCCCACATCAGCACCTCGATGCAGACGTCCCACTGATAGACGA
>JAPPHW010000229.1 GCA_028820945.1 Defluviicoccus sp. | reverse complement strand
CTCGACCGTGTCGGGCGCGGCGCGGCGCGGTTCGATCTAGACAAGTTGATGAGCCTCAACGCGCACTACATCCAGCGGACGGAGGCCGACGCGCTCGTGGAAGCGATCCGTCCCCGCCTCGAGCGTGCCATCGGAACCGAGCTCAATCCCGACATGAGCGATCGGCTGAAACGGGCGATGCCCGGTCTCAAGCCACGCGCGAACAGCCTCGTTGCCTTGGCCGAAAGCGCCGCTTTCTATGTCGCCGAACGGCCCATCGCCATCGACGCGAAGGCGGCCAGACTGCTGGGAGACGATGCCCGGTCGGCGCTCGCGGACTTGCTGGACGCGCTCGATGCTCTGGATCCCTGGGAAGAGGAGACGATCGAGCGGGCGGTTCGGGGCTTTGCACAGGGTCGAGGCGGCAAGCTGGGAGCCATCGCACAACCTTTGCGGGCATGCCTCGTCGGCAGAACGGCCTCCCCCGGCATATTCGAGGTCGCCGCGGTTCTCGGGCGGGAGGAGACCCTCGGTCGTATCCGGGACGCTCTCGGCCCGGGCGACGGCGACACCGACGCCCCGTGAATTTGATCTGAGGGTGTGAAATCTTTAGAGTCCGGCGCCGGCGCGCCGCCGGCAATTCTCTTCAACGGGGGACTTTGGAGATGGGCAACGACGCGACTCGTGGCGACACCGCGCCGGAGGACAGCATCACGATCGTCAACAATGCCTCCGGCGACAAGGTCACGTTCCCCGTCCTGCAGGGCAGCTGCGGCCCCAAGGTAATCGACATCCGCAAGCTTTACGGCGCGACGGACATGTTCACCTACGACCCCGGGTTCACCGCCACCGGGAGTTGCGAATCCAGCATTACCTTCATCGACGGCGAGGCCGGCGTCCTCCTGCATCGCGGTTATCCGATCGAGGATCTCGCGAAGCACAGCGACTTCATGGAGGTCTGCTATCTGCTGCTCTACGGGGAGCTGCCGACTCCTTCGGAGAAGGACACCTTCGTGCATGCCATCACCTACCACACGATGGTGCACGAGCAGCTCCACAAGTTCATCGACGGCTTCCGGCGCGACGCGCATCCCATGGCGATCATGTGCGGCATCGTCGGCGCGCTTTCCGCCTTCTATCACGACAGCACCGACATCTCCGATCCCTACCAGCGCATGGTCGCGTCCTACCGCATGATCGCGAAGATGCCGACCATCGCCGCGTGGGCGTTCAAGTACTCCCTCGGGCAGCCGTTCATCTATCCTCGCAACGATCTCACTTATGCCGAAAATTTCATCCACATGATGTTCGCCACGCCGTGCGAGGATTATGAGATCAGTCCGACAATCGCCAGGGCGCTGGACCGGATTCTGATCCTGCATGCCGATCACGAACAGAACGCCTCGACATCGACGGTCCGGCTGGCGGGTTCCAGCGGCGCCAATCCGTTCGCCTGCATAGCGGCCGGCATCGCGAGCCTGTGGGGTCCCGCGCATGGCGGCGCCAACGAGGCGGTGCTCAACATGCTCAACGAGATCGGCAGCCCCAACCGGATCGGCGAGTTCGTCGACAAGGCCAAGAATCCCGACGATCCGTTCCGCCTGATGGGTTTCGGGCACCGGGTCTACAAGAATTTCGATCCGAGGGCGCGGCTGATGCGCGAATCCTGCCACGAGGTGCTCAACGAGCTCGGTGTGGCAAACGAGCCCCTGCTCGAGCTGGCGATGGAGCTCGAACGCATCGCGCTGGAGGACGACTATTTCGTCGAACGCCGGCTCTATCCCAATGTCGACTTCTATTCGGGCATCATCTTCAAGGCGATCGGCATTCCGGTCAGCATGTTCACCGTGCTGTTCGCCGTGGCCCGGACGGTGGGCTGGGTCGCCCAGTGGAACGAGATGGTTGAAGACCCGAACCAGAAGATCGGCCGTCCGCGCCAGCTCTACACGGGATACGAGCAGCGCCCCTATGTGCCGCTGTCGGCGCGCGGCTGACGGCGGCGGCCCTTAAGAGCGCTGGATCAACTCGATCCGGTAGCCGTCCGGGTCTTCGATGAACGCCATATGGGTCTGGCTGCCGCCGAATTTCATCGGGCCCGGCGGCCGCGGGATGGCGACCCCTTCCTTCTCCAGCGCGTCGCACGTCGTGTAGACGTCGGGCACCGCGACGGCGAGATGGCCGAAGGCCGAGCCGAGGTCGTAGGCGTCTTCCTGGTCCCAGTTATGGGTCAGCTCGATCACCGTGTTGTCGGTTTCCTCGCCATAGCCGACGAAGGCCAGTGTGAAACGGCCGTCCGGGAACTCGCGCCGCCGGAGAACGCTCATGCCGAGGTGGCGGGTGTAGAAGTCGAGCGACTTCTCAAGGTCCCTCACCCGGATCATCGTATGAAGAAAACGATAGTTCGACTTGTCCGCGGCATCGGTCATCGGATAGCTCCCTTTCGGTTCCGGGCGCCGGACCGTCGGCGCACGACATCAAATATCGCTTCGGCCGCCCGAGCGCTCGGGCTTTTTCCCTGCGGCCGGAGTTCGGCAAGCGCGGCTTCGGCCGCCTCGCGCTGCGCCCTGCGCGCTTCCGCGTCCCGCAGGAGCCGCAATGCCGCCTCGGCCAGCCTGCCGCCGGTGCACTTCTCCTGAAGAAACTCGGGGATCGCCGGCCGGTCAAGGATCAGGTTGACGATCGTGAAATAGCGGATGCGAACCATGCGCCTGACGATCGACAGGGTGAGGGGGTTCATCCTGTAGGCGACGACCATCGGTACCCCGGCGAGCGCGAGGTCGAGCGTGACCGTCCCGGATGCCGCGATCGCCACGTCGCATGCCGCCATCGCCGCGTGCCGTTGCCGGCGGTCTCCGACCACCGTGACAGGCTGGCGCCAGCGCGCCACGGCATTCCGGATCGAATCGGCGTGCGCTGGCACCGCGGGAATAACGGCCCGAATCCCGGGTTCCTCTGCCGCGATCCGCCGTATCGCTTCGGCAAAAACCGGCATGAGCCGGGAGATCTCGTTGCGGCGGCTTCCCGGGAGCAGGCCGATCGCCGGACCGGTCCCGATACCGTGGCTGGCGCGAAACGCCTCGCCGTCTCCCGTCTCGATCTCGGTTTCCAGGCCGGGATGCCCGACGAAAGTGCAGTCGAGTCCTTCCGCCTCGAAATAGGGCGGCTCGAAAGGAAGCAAGGCCAGCAGATGGTCGATTCTTGCCGCGAGTTTACGCGCCCTTCCCGGGCGCCAGGCCCACACCGTCGGCGCAACGTAATGGATCAGCGGGGCATCGACACCTCGCAGCCGGCGCCAGACGCCGTTCGCGAAGGAAGGGGCGTCGATCGTCACCACGGCATCGGGGGAAAGCCGTCGGATCGCCTCGGCGGTCTCCGACATCCGCCGCATGATGGAGAGCGCCCGGGGCAGGACTTCGACCAGCCCCATGACGGAAAGTTCTTCGATCGGGAACAGGCTCCGGAGGCCCTGGGCGGCCATCGCCTCGCCGCCGACGCCCGCGAAGCGAACCTCCTCGCCCGCCACCGTCCGCAACGCGGCCATCAGGTTGCCACCGATTTCGTCTCCCGAGGGCTCTCCTGCGACTAGAAAGATCAGCGGCGAGGTGCTGGCCTGCATGGCTGCGCTCCGCGCGTCATTCGGAC
>JAPPHW010000382.1 GCA_028820945.1 Defluviicoccus sp. | reverse complement strand
ATCAGGAAGTTGCCGTGCGGCAGGCCGAGCAGCGCGCGGCCGTGCTCGGCGCCGTTGGCGTCCCACGAAACGCCGATATGCCCGATCCCGGCATGCACGTCGCGGAAGAAGCGCTGCAGCGGGTTGCCGCGATAGTTCCCCGCGCCGCCGGACGCGCGGTAGAGGAGGTCGACCACGTCGGCGCATTTGCGGCAGGCATAGGCGGCGTCGGAGCGCCAGCGGGTCTTTTCCTCATCGGTGGGAACCCGGCCTTCCTCGGCGATCTCATGGGCCTCGCGCGGGCCGTCCCTCAGCTGCAGCCGGGTCGCGCGGATCGTGCAGGCGGCCTCGGCGATCCTGAGCTGCACCGCCGCATGGTCGGCGATACGCTGCCGGTTGAAGGTCGCGACCCGGGACCGCATGGATTCGGTGTAAAAGTCGAACGCGCCGCGCGCCGCGCCGAGCATGCAGCCGGCGAGAATGTGGGAAAACAGCCCGAGCAGCGGCAGCCGGTACAGAGAACCCGGGTTCACCGCCGAGCCGGGCGTGGGCCCGCCGCGCATGTCGTGCGGGCTCAGCGCCATGTAGCCGGGCACGAAGACGTTCTCGCAGGCAACGTCGTGCGAGCCGGTGCCGCACAGGCCGGCGACGTCCCAGGTGTCGATCGTCTCGATGTCGTCGCAATCGACGACGAAGATGTGGGGCTTGGGGTCTCCCTCCCCGCCTTCCGGCGGAACCATGCCGCCCAGCATGACCCAATGCGACGCGTCGATGCCGCTGGAGAACGGCCACCGCCCGCTCAACAGGTAGCCGCCGTCGACCGGCACCGCCTTGCCCGGCGGGTAGACGGTCGCCGAGCCGATCCGCGCGTCCGGGTCGGGCCCCCACACCTCGTCCTGCGCGCGCTCGGGCCACATGCCGAGCATCCAGTTGTGCGAGACCAGGTTCGCCCAGACCCAGGATGTCGAGGTGCAGGCGCGGCCGAGCTGTTCCCCGATATCGACGAACAGGCCGAAATCGCCCTCCGAACCGCCATAGCGGAACGGCTTGTAGACGCCCCAGAGCCCGGACTCCTGCAGGTCCTCGATCGTGTCGGGATGAAGCTTGCGCAGACGCTCGGTCTCGTCGGCCCGCGCCGCGATGGAATCGACCAGCCCGCTGGCGCGGTCGATCAGTTCTTCGCGGCGCGGCGCCGTGGTCTGCAAGGACCCTTCCGCCATGACTCCTCCCCGTGGGACGCATGCCGATGATGGCCGGACCGGCCGGCCGGCGGCAAGTGCGGGTTGCCGCCGCCGCTCAGCTCCGTGCACGCGGGTCCGCCAGCGGCAGGCCGAACAGCGCCTTGCCGTAATTGGTCGCCTGCGGATCCCACGCCGTGCCGACCTGGGACGAGGCCGCCCGGATGTCGCGCCAGATCCTCGCGACCGGGCTGTCCGGCTCCATCGCCCGCATCCCGGCGAGCGCGTAGAGCCGGTCGGCCGCGCGCAGGCAGAGCTGGATCGCAAACGAGTTGTTGCGCCGCCAGCGCGTTCTGGTTTCGAGGTCGGCGACCCGGCCGGCCTCGGTTATCGCCGTCGCGTCGGCGCAATCCTTCAGCAGCATCGACCAGGCGGCGTCGATCTCGGCGCCGGATTCGGCGACGCGCGCCTGCACGGTGGGCTGCTCGGCGAGCCTGACGCTTCCGCGCGCGCCGGTCCTGTCCCGGATGTCGTCGACGACGCGATCCATCATGCCGCGCGCGAGCCCCACCGCCGGGGCGGAGAACGCGCGCGCGCCGATGCCCCAGAACGGCAACCGGTAGATCGTCCCCGGGTTGATCCTGCCGCCGGGCGTCTCCAGCGCCTTGTCGTCCTGCACCCGGTGGATCCGGTATTCGGGGATGAAGGCGTCCTCGACCCGGAGCGACCGGCTGCCGGTCCCGCGTAATCCCGTCATATCCCAGTCATCTATTACCTCGTAGTCGCTCTCCGGCACCGCCGCGAAGGCGACGAAGGGCGGCCCCTTCTCGGGCTTGAAGAACAGCTGGAGGTTGTTCCACGAGGCGAAGTCGATGCCGCTGGAATAGTGCCACTCGCCGCTGACCGCGAAACCCCCGTCGACCTCGCGGATTTCGGCGGCGCGGTCGGGAAAGGAGGAAGCGGTCTGCGCGTTCGGGTCGTCCGCCCAGAGCTCCTCCTGCGCGCGCCGGTCCTTGCGCCCGTTGATCCAGGTCTGCATCAGGAGGTTGGTGAACACCCAGGTGCTGGACCCGCAGCCGCGCCCGAGCTCGGCGGCGACGTCGATCATCGTCTCGAGGTTGGCCTCGTAGCCGCCGTACCGGGCGGGCTGGAGTATCCGGTAGAACCCGGCGTCGACGAACGCCTGATGGGTCTCCCGCGGGATGGTTCGCGTGCGGTCGGGTATCGCGGCGCGCTCGCGCAGCACCGGCACGAGGTCCCGCGCCCGACCCACCAGCGTTTCGCGCAGATCGTTCCCGTTCGATGCCCCCGCCACGGTCACGCGGCGTCTAACCCTCGTTCCCGGGACCGCAGCGGCGTTCGACGGCGGTACGCGCGGCAGCGCGCTGCGCCTCATCGATCTTCTTGTCGACGCGCCGCAGGTACCGCTCGGCGTTGGGCAGTCCGGCGGCCACGGCACAACTGAACCAGATCCACGCCTCGACCGGGTCGCGCGCCACGCCGCGGCCCTCCGCATGGAGGACGGCGAGGTTGAACTGCGCCTGGCCGAGCCCCGCCTCCGCCGCCATCAGGTACCATTTCGCCGCACCCGCCGCGTCAGCGGCGCCGGCGAGGCCTTTGTCGAGGATATAGGCCAGATTGAACGCGGCCTCGGGAATGCCGTTTTCCGCGGCGCGACGGTACCACGAGGCGGCCCCGGCGACGTTTCGCTCGACGCCGCGGCCTTCGTTCAGCGCGCTCGCAAGCCGGTACTGGGCGAGCGCATGGCCGCCTTCCGCGGCGCGGCGGAACCAGTCGACGGCCCTGCCCGGGTCGGGATCGGCGCCCACGCCGTTGTCGTATTTCATACCGAGGAGGAACTGGGCCTGAGGGGAGCCCGCCTCGGCCGCCTTCTGGTACCACCGCATCGCGTCGCCGTAGGTCGAGGGCGTCTTCACCGGCTTCTGGGCGGACGCCGCGGTGCCGACGGCCAACGCAACGCACAGCGCGACCGCCGGCCGGAGGAGACCGGACAACGTCCTGGCGCCGGCAAACTTGTACCCGGGGTGGAACAAGGAGAAGTCCGATCTCTGTTGCGTCGGGGTGAAGAACGCGGCCAGGGCCGGGCTCATGCGGTGACGTCGACCACGACCCGGCCGCGGGTCTGGCCCTTCAGGATCCGGTCGGCGAGGTCCGGAAGCGCATCCAGCGGCACGGTCCGGCTCACCGCGTCGATCCGGTCCATCGGCAGTTCGGCCGCGAGCCGGCGCCAGGCTTCCTCGCGGCGGCCGCGCGGACACATCACCGAATCGATGCCGAGCAGGTTCACGCCCCGCAGGAGGAACGGGATGACGGTCGTGTTGAGCGCGTTGCCGCCCGCCAGGCCGCATGCGGCCACCGACGCGCCGTATTTCAGCCCGGTGAGAATCGACGCCAGGGTGGTTCCGCCGACCGCGTCGATGGCGCCCGCCCAGCGCTCGCTCGCCAGCGGCCGCT
>JAPPHW010000410.1 GCA_028820945.1 Defluviicoccus sp. | reverse complement strand
CCCTTCGCGCTCGACCACATCAACCTCTATCTGATCGAGGACGGCGACGGCTGGACGGTCGTCGACACCGGCTGGAACGGCGACGACGTGAAGGCGCATTGGGTCGACGTGCTCAGGCGCTTCGGCGACCGCCCCGTCAAGCGCGCCATCGTCACCCACTTCCACCCCGACCATCTCGGCCTCGCCGGCTGGCTGGAGGAGGAATACGGCACCTCGCTCTGGATGACCTACGGGGAATGGCTGCAGGCCCATCTCGCCTGGACCCAGGACGTGACCCACGACGTCGAGGGGTGGATGCAGTTCTTCCGGAAGAACGGGATCGACGACGACAGCGTCGACGCCTACCGCGCGGGAGTGGGGAATTTCGGCCGCTGGACGACGCCGGTTCCGCCCAGGGTGCGGCGGATCTGGCACAACGGGGAGTTCGAGATCGGCGGGCGCAAGTGGCAGACGATCGTCGGCGGCGGGCACTCGCCGGAGCACGCCTCGCTCTACTGTCCGGAGCTCAAGGTGCTGATCTCGGGCGACCAGGTGCTGCCCCGCATCACCACCAACATCAGCGTCTGGTTCGCCGAGCCGGAAGGCGATCCGCTGCGCCATTTCGTCGAGAGCTTCGACCGGTTCCGGCATTTGCCCGGAGAGTGTTTCGTGCTGCCCTCGCACAACCGGCCGTTCTACGGGCTCTTGGAACGGCTCGACTATCTCCAGGATCATCACCGCGAACGGCTCGACATCGCGCGCGATTTCTGCGTCGAGCCCAGGACCGCGCTCGAACTCATCCCGGTGCTGTTCAAGCGCGAGCTCGACAACCACCAGATCGCCTTCGCGATGGGCGAGGCGCTGTCCCACCTGCATTACCTTGTGACCGACGGGACTCTGGTTCGCATGGAGGACGAGCCCGACGGGCTGATCCGCTACCGCCAGGCGGACCGATGACGAAGCCCGGCGCCGTCGGCATCTACGAGGTCGTCGTCGAGGAACGCCATACCGCGCATGCGCTGGGCAATGAGGGGGTGCGCGTCGTCGCGACGCCGATGCTCGCGCATTTCTGTTCGCTGGCCGCGCAACGCGCCGTTGCTCCCGGCCTCGTCGACGGGGAGGTCGCGCTGCCCGTGGGCTCGACGCTCGCCCATCTGAAGGCCTCGCCGCCGGGCGCACGGATCGTGGCGACCGCGCGCGTGACCGAGGTGAACGGCCGGCGCGTCGATCTCGGGGTCGAGGCGTGCGACGGCGAAGAGACGGTCATGGCCGGAACGCTGACCTGGGCGGTCGAGGACCGCGCCGCCCTCCTCGCCGCGGCGGGAACGTAGCCGCATGGGCCGCTACTCGGTCGGCATGACCGGACGCTACGAGGCGGCGGTCGAGCCGCGCCATGCCGGGCCGGAGAACGGCTACCCCGACCTCCCGTTCCTGTCCGACCCGTGGCTCACGCTGTTCTGCGAGATCGCCTGCGACGAGGCGATGAAGCCGGGCTACGGGCCGGGCGAGGCGAGCGTGGGGGTCCATCTCGACCTCGAACGCGTCGCCCCGATTCCGGTCGGGCGGACGGTGAGCGTCGAAGCCCGCATCGCCGCGATAGACGGCCGCCGCTGCCGCTTCGAGGTGACGGGGGAGGATGCCGGCCGCGTCTTCGTGCGCGGCACCCACGACCGGGTCGCCGTCGACCTCGAACGCTTCCTCGCGCGGCTGCCCGGTTCCTGACGTTTCACGTGAAACAAAGGTCAGGATCGCTGCCCTATCCGGCGCGGTTTCCTCAACCTCCGTGTGAAGAAAGGGGGTCTAAACCGCAAAAAATGTTTCACGTGAAACATAGTCCCGAAACGGGACTAATTTCGTGTCCCCGGGGGACGCGATACACGCCGTTCGCGTTGCGCGGGGGCGCGCGCTAGGGTAGACACGATATCTGACGTTCTACCCTTGGAAACCGCCATGGGCCTCAACATCAAGAACGAGGAAACCTGCCGGCTCGCCGCCGAGCTCGCGGAACTTACCGGCGAGACCAAGACCGGCGCGATCACCGTGGCGCTGCGCGAACGGCTGGAGCGGGAGAAGCGGGAGCGGAACGCAGAGGCGGAAGTCGAGGAAATGCTCGCCTTCGGGAAACGCTTCGCCGCGCGCTTGGGGCCAGGGCCTTCCTCCGTCGAAATCGGCGAGTATCTCTACGACGAGCGCGGGGCGCCCAGGTGATCGTTGACAATGCCGTGGCGGCGACCATCCCGACAGAGATTGCATTCCGCGCGGTTGCGCCATAGGGTAGATTTGAAGTTTAGGCTTCTACCCTAACGGAACGGCCATGGGCCTCAACATCAAGAACGAGGAAACCTGCCGGCTTGCCGCCGAGCTCGCGGAACTTACCGGCGAGACCAAGACCGGCGCGATCACCGTCGCGCTGCGCGAACGCCTGGAGCGGGAGAAGCGGGAGCGGAGTCTGGACGAACGCCTGCGGAAAGTACGGGCTATCGCGGAACGTTGCGCCGGGCTTATGGGCCCGGGGCCGTCTTCCGTCGAGATCGGCGATTTTCTTTACGACAAGCGCGGGCTGCCGAAATGATCGTGGACAGTTCGGCGGTCGTCGCCATTCTGAACCGCGAGCGGGAAGCGGAACGCTTCGAGCGGGCTATAGCGGCGACACCGAATTGCCGGATGTCGGTCGCGAACGTGCTGGAGGCGTCCATCGTCGTGGAGAGCCGCGGCGGCGCGGCCGCGGGCCACGCGCTCGACGCGATTCTGGCGGAATTGGGCATTGTGTCGGAGCCCGTCACCGCCGAACAGCTCGCCGCCGCCCGGCGGGCGTGGCGGCGGTTCGGCAGGGGCAACCACCCGGCGGGGCTGAATTTCGGCGATTGCTTCGCCTACGCGCTGGCCGAGACGACGGGCGAGCCGCTCCTGTTCAAGGGCGGGGATTTCGCGCTGACCGATGTCGAGGCGGCCTTGTGACCGGCCCACCCCCTACTTCTTCTCGATCCCCCTCAGCGCGTCCTTGCCCCAGACTTCGCGGAGGCGGTTGTCGCGGCCGCAGCCGAAGCGGTAGAAGCGGTAGCGCAGCGGGTCTTTCATGTAGTAGCCCTGGTGGTAGTCCTCGGCCGGGTAGAAGGCCTTGGCCATCAGGATCGGCGTGACGATCGAGCCCTTGAGCGTGCCAGATTCGTTGATCGCCTTCTTCGATGAGACGGCCGCCCGCTTCTGCTCGGGCGAGTGGAAGAACACCGCGGTCCTGTAGCTCTCGCCCCGGTCGCAGAACTGGCCGCCGGCATCGGTCGGATCGACGCTGTGCCAGAACACGTCGAGCAGCCGGTCGTAGGTCACCTTGGCCGGGTCGTAGGTGATGCGGACCGCCTCGAAATGCCCGGTCCCGCCCTGCGTCACGGCCTCGTAGGTCGGGTTCTCGACCGTACCGCCGGTATAGCCGGACACGGTCTCGATCACGCCCGGCACCTTGTCGAAGTCGGACTCGACGCACCAGAAGCAGCCGCCGGCGAAGGTCGCGACCGCCGTGGCGGCGGACGCCGCGGCGCCGGCCCCCATGAGCAGCGAAGCCGAAAGCAGCGCGCCGGCCGTTCCCTTGGCGATTCGTGAGAGCCGCATCCTGTCGTCCTCCGTGGATGGCGTTCGTCGTCCCGGTCCAGATGGGCG
>JAPPHW010000340.1:843-3646 GCA_028820945.1 Defluviicoccus sp. | reverse complement strand
ATCTCGGTCCAGGCCGCGCCCCGGCTGCTTGCCCCGCTGGCGGCGATTCTGGGCGAGCAGACCCGCCGGTTCCGCCTGTCGGCGCTCGCGCTGCGCTCCCTGCTCGACGGAATCTCGGCCCGGCTCGACGAACAGCGCGATATCGCGCGCTACACCATCGGGCTGCTGATCTTCCTCGGCCTGCTCGGGACGTTCTGGGGTCTGCTGCAGACCATCGACTCGGTCGGCGGCGTGATCGCGGGTCTCAGCGTCGGCGGCGACAGCGATTTGAATGCGGTCTTCACGAACCTGAAGGCCGGGCTCCAGGCGCCGCTCGCGGGTATGGGAACCGCGTTTTCGTCGTCGCTCTTCGGTCTTGCCGGCTCGCTCGTTCTGGGATTTCTCGAGCTCCAGGCGAGCCAGGCGCAGAACCGCTTCTTCAACGACCTCGAGGACTGGCTCGCCGGGCAGACCCGCCTGTCGAGCGGGGGCGGCGCGGGGATCGATCAGGACCAGGCGGTTCCGGCCTACGTGCAGGCGCTGCTCGAACAGTCCGCCGATAGTCTGGAAAGCCTGCAACGCACCATCGACCGGGGCGAGGAAAGCCGCATCTCGGCGAACCAGTCGATGGCCGTGCTGGCCGAGAACCTGTCGGCGCTGACCGACCAGATGCGCGCGGAGCAGGCGCTGATGGAACAGCTCGCGGAAGGCCAGCTGGAACTCCGGCCGGTCCTGGCCAAGCTCGCGGACGTCCGTGCGAGCAGCAGTTTCGACGAGACGCTGCAGCAGCATATCCGCAACATCGACGTCCACCTTGCGCGGCTCATGGAGCAGCTGGCCTCGGGACGTTCCGAAACGGTGCAGGAGCTGAGAACCGAAATCCGCGTGCTGTCGCGCACGATCGCCGCGATCGGGCGCAACCAGCCGGAGTAAGGTCGCGGAAGGGGCCGGAAGATGGCCGTCGGCAGAACCAGACAACATTCGAGCGCCGATATCTGGCCGGGTTTCGTGGATGCGCTGGCGGCGCTCCTGATCATCGTCATCTTTCTGCTGATGGTGTTTACCCTCGCCCAGTATTTCCTGAGCGATATCCTGACCGGCCGCGATCGGGCGCTGGACAGGCTCAACCGGCAGGTTGCGCAGCTCACGGAGATGCTGTCCCTCGAACAGGCCGAGAACACGGAACTGGAAGCCTCCGTTTCCCGGCTCACCCTTCAGCTCGGGGGGATCACCGCCGAACGCGACCGGTTGTCGGACCAGCTGGCGGAGCTCCTGCCCGAACGGGACATGCTGACCGGAGAGGTCGCGTCGCTCACCGCGGAACGCGATGCGCTCAAGGCCGCTTCCGCCAAGACCGCCGCGGAGCTCGAAGACGCCTACAAGACGATCGACGCGGACAAGGAAAAGATCGAGCTCCAGCTTCGCCGGCTCGCGAGCCTCGAGCGCGACATCGCCGCGCTGCGCGAAGTCCGGGATGCGCTGGAGAAGAAAGTCGCCGGTCTCGAGGACTCGCTCCAATCCCGCGACCGCGAGTTGGGCGCGCTGCGCGACCGGTCGAAGGAGCTTGTCGCCGAGCTCGCCTCGGCCCGGGAGCGCACCCGGCTCGCCCAGATCGAAATCGACGACCGGGACGTCAGGCTGCGCGACCTCGGCACGCGCGCTAGCGCGGCCGAGGAAGAGTTGACCGCGGAACAGGCCGTATCGGCCGAAGCGCGCGAGCAGGTTCGCATCCTCAATCTCCAGATCGCCGCGCTGCGCCAGCAGCTCGCGCGCATCGAAGCCGCGCTCGAGACATCGGAGGCCAAGGCGAAAGAGCAGAACGTCCGGATCGTCAATCTCTCGAAGCGGCTCAACGCGGCGCTCGCCAGCAAAGTCCAGGAGCTCGCGAATTTCCGCTCCGAGTTCTTCGGCCGGCTCAGGAAGGCGCTCGGCAACCGCAGCGACGTGCGTATCGTGGGCGACCGCTTCGTCTTCCAGTCGGAGGTGCTGTTTCCCTCGGGCCAGGCCGAGTTGCAGCCCGGCGGGCGCGTGCAGATCGATAAGCTGGCCAAGACGATCAAGGAGATCGCGGACAAGATCCCCGACGACATCGACTGGGTGCTCAGGGTCGACGGCCACACCGACCGGCTGCCGATCAAGACGCCCGCTTTCCCGTCGAACTGGGAGCTCTCGACGGGACGCGCGATCGCGGTGGTCAAGTACCTGATCCAGCGGGGAGTTCCGGCCAATCGCTTGGCGGCGACCGGGTTCGGCGAGTTTCAGCCGCTCGATCCAAGCAATTCGATCGCCGCCTTCAGGCGCAACCGGCGCATCGAGTTCAAGCTGACCCAGCGCTGACCGGGGCGAGGCCAGCGGGAGCCGGCTCGCCGAACTGGAGCGCGGCGAGCCGGGCATAGAGGGCGCTGGTCCGGACCAGTTCGGCATGGCTGCCGATCGCGTCGATCCGGCCCTCGTCGAGGACGACGATCCGGTCGGCCGCCTGCACCGTGGCCAAGCGGTGCGCGATGACGAGCGTGGTCCGCCCCGCCATCAGCCGGCCGAGCGCGTCCTGGACCAGCCGTTCGCTCTCGGAATCGAGCGCGCTCGTTGCCTCGTCGAGCAGCAGGATCGCGGGATCGCGCAGCAGCGCCCGGGCGATCGCGATGCGTTGCCGCTGACCGCCGGACAGGCGCACCCCCTTCTCGCCGAGGAAGGTATCGAAACCCTTCGGCAGCGCGTCGAGGAATTCCGCCGCGGCCGCGGCGTCGCCCGCCCCCCCGCCCACGTCGCCGGGCGCGCCCGGCCGCCCGGACCGCATATTTTTAAAACCGGCGGCGGGAAAAAA
>JAPPHW010000340.1:0-833 GCA_028820945.1 Defluviicoccus sp. | reverse complement strand
CCGCTGCATTTTCCCAAACCCTTGGGCCAGGGCGCCGATCAACTCCGCCGCCGCGGCGGCTTCCGCGGCCGCCCGGACCTCGTCGCCGGTCGCGCCGGGCCGACCGTAGCGAATATTTTCCCAAGCGTCGGCGGAAAAGACGAACGGCTCCTGCGCGACCAGACCGATCCGCGCGCGGAGTTCCGCGGGGTCGGCCTCGCGCAGATCGACGCCGTCGAGCCGCACCCGCCCCGCCGCCGGGTCGTAAAACCGCAACAAGAGCTCGAAGACGGTGGACTTGCCCGCCCCGGAAGGTCCCACCAGCGCAACCCGCTCGCCCGCCGCGACTTCGAAGTTCACTCCGTCCAGCGCGGCGCTGTCGGGACGCGACGGGTAATGGAACCGGACCCTTTCGAAGGCGACGGTACCCAAGGCCGGGTCCGGCAGGGGAACGGGCCGGGGCGGGGCGGCGATCTCGGAATCGATGCGCAGGAGTTCCAAGAGGCGCTCGGTCGCTCCGGCGGCGCGCTGCAAATCGCCAATCACCTCGCTTACCGCGCCGACCGAGCCGGCCACCACCACCGCGTAGAAAACGAAGGCCGACAGTTCGCCGGGCGAGATACGTCCGTCCATCACGTCGTGCCCGCCGATCCAGAGGATCACGCCGACGGCGCTGAACACGGTGACGATCACGAATGCGGTGAGCCACCCGCGCGCCATGTTGCGCCGGAGCGCCGTCGCGAGCGCCTCGTCGACCCGCGTGCCGAAGCGCCGGTTGTCGACCGGCTCGTGGCCGAATGCCTGCACGGTGCGGATCGCGTTGAGCGTCTCCTCGCCGTGCGCCGAGATATCGG
>JAPPHW010000439.1 GCA_028820945.1 Defluviicoccus sp. | reverse complement strand
AGGAGCGCGAGGCTCATCGCCTCGTGGATCGAGAGCGTGTCGTTGGTGCTGGCCCCGTCGGTACCGAGCGCTATCGGCACGCCCATGCCGAGCATCCGCGCGATGGGGGCGACGCCCGCGCCGATCTTCGCATTGCTGTGCGGGTTGTGGACGACCACCGCCTCGCGGTCGGCGAGGAGGCCGATGTCGTCCTCGTCGACCCAGACCGTATGGGCGCACGACCAGCGCCGGTCGAGGATGCCGAGCGCGTCCAGCTGCGCCACCATCGTCCTGCCGTGGCGCTCCTGCGCGAGGGTTCGCTGGATGCGGGTCTCGAGCAGGTGGGTGTGGATGCCGAGGTCGCGCGCCGCCGCGATTTCGTGGCAGCGTACCAGCATCCCGTCCGAGCAGCGGATCGGGTTGGACGGGCCGGGCATGATCGACACCAGACCTCCATGCCCGTGCCAGGCATCGGCGGCCTCCTCGCAGACCGCGGCGATCTCGTCGACGGAAAGCGGCGCCAGCGGGTTGTCGCCGAGATCGCGGTCGACGGAAATGTCTATGCCGTCGACAAATGCCGGGTCGATGTCGTCATATGCCATGTCGAACACGCGGAGCGCGATTGCCGCCCGCATGCCGATTGCGGCATAGGCGCCTGCGAGCGGGCCGACCGCCTCCGCCGTGCAGTTCTGCTCGGGATAGTGGTCGATCGCGGCGGTCACACCCGAGCGCAGCATGTCGAGCGCGCCCAGCGTCGCGCCGATCGCGATCTCCTCGTCGCCGCGGCCCGCCGTGTCGGCCTGGTTGGCCCACATGAAGCCGACATGGTCCATCCCGTCCGCCGTCCCGCGCAGCACGTTGGGCGGCGAATGGGTGTGCGCGTTGACCAGCCCGGGCGCGGCCAGCCGGTGCCGGCCCTCGACGATCCGGGCGGCCTCTCCCGTCCCCGGCTCCGCGATCCCGGCGATCAGACCGTCGCGAATCTCGATGTCGCAGTCTTGGAGGGCAAGCGCGCCGTCCTGCGGGATCAGCGCGGTGCAGCGGCGGATCGCGGTGTCGGCGGCGGTGCCGCTGCTGTCTTCCATCCGGGGATGGTGAGCGAGGCCGGCCCCTCCGGTCAATCCGGCCTCCGGGCTTGTCCGGCGCGGATACGGCGGGCAATTTTGAGGGACAACGCCGTCTCCATTTCCTCCAGCGCCGCCGCGACGGTTTCGGCAAGCGCGGGATGCGCTTCGGCGCAGCGACCGAGATGTACCGGTATGTCTTCGTCGTCGGCAATGCCCGAAAGGGCGGCAACGATTTCGCCCGCCGGATCGCGACGCAACTCTTCGAGCAGGACGGGTTTCGCGCTCGCGCGGCCCAGCCGCCCCAGCGCTACCGCCGCCGCCCGCCGCACCGGCGCATGGGTGTCGCCGATCGACTCCTCGAGCGCCGCGATATCGGGCCTGTCGAACCGGGACAGCCGCGCGGCGAGCTCCCTGGCGTGCGGATCGGCATGGCGCAGGAGAGGACCGGTGAACGTGCGCGGCAGCCGGAGCCCGGCCGTCAGCGCCGCCCGTAGCCCAACCGGCAGCAGCGGCGGCGGCAAATCTACCGCGGTGACGATGCGCCGGAGCATGTCTCTCGCCTCTGCCGTGCCGACCCGAGCGAGCGTTTCCACGACCGCCTCCTGTTCGGGCTGGGGACGATCGTGGCCGAACCCCCGGAAGCGGCGCCACAGCCGATCCAGCGCGGGCAGGGCGCGATCGCCGAGCCCGCGCTCGACGACGAGGCCGCACAGCAGAACGGCGTCCTCCATTCCCGCGTCCGGCAACAGGTCGAGGATGTCGTCGTCGGACAGCGTGTCGAGCCGCACCGGTCTGGACGCCGGTGCGGACTCCGGCGCCGCCGGCGCCCGATCCCCGAATAGATCCAATTGCCGGGAACGGTCGTCCATCGGAGGATCGTGGGCGAAGCCAACGCCGAAGGTCAATCCGGACACACCTCACTCGTCATTTCGACCGAGCGCAGCGAGTGGAGAAATCTCGTGCCCTTTGGCGGCGGGATTTCTCCGCTCCACCGCCCTCCGGGCGGCTCCGGTCGAAATGACGACTGGGAACTAAACCCCGCCGCCGCGAGCGCGCAGATATTCCTGGCCCCGGGCGCGGTAGTTCTCGACGGTGACGGAGAAGCCCGCGAGCTCCTCGTCGGTCAGCGCGCGGGCGCGGCGCGCCGGGCTGCCGGCCCAGAGCTCGCCGGACGGCAGGCGCTTGCCGGGGGTTAGCATGGCGCCGGCGGCGAGCATCCCGCCGCCCTCGACGACCGCCTCGTCGAGCACGATCGCGCCCATGCCGACGAAGCCGCCGTCCTCGATCGTGCAGGCATGGAGCAGCGCCTTGTGCCCGATCGTGACGTCGGCGCCGATATAGGTCCCCTGCTTGGCGCTGTGGACGTGGATCACGGTGCCGTCCTGGACGTTCGACCGCGCGCCGATCCTGACCGCCTGCTCGTCGCCCCGGATCACGCAGTTGAACCAGATACTGGCCTCCGCCCCGATCTCCACGTCGCCGATAATCCGGCAGCCCTCGGCGACGAAGGCGGTCTCGTCGATTCCGGGGAGGGTGCCGCGGTAGGGCAGCAGGGTGGCGCCGGTCACGGGAACAGCGGCTCCTGCTCCAACGCCGTGGTCTCGGGCAGCGCGCAGACCAGGTTCATGTTCTGCACCGCCTGCCCGGCCGCGCCCTTGACCAGATTGTCGAGCACCGAGACGAGGATCGCGCGGCCCGGCAGCCGGTCGGGGAACACGCCGATCAGGCAGCGGTTGGAGCCCCGCACGTGGCGGGTCGCGGGAACCGTCCCCTCCGGCACGACGCGGACGAAGGGCTCGCCGTCGTAGCGCTCCGTCAGCACGGCGCGGAGGTCGCCGGACCCCGCCCCGCCGGCGAGGCGAACGTAGATCGTCGACAGAATCCCCCGGTTCATCGGCATCAGGTGGGGCGTGAAGTTGACCGCGATCGGGCTCCCCGCCGCCTTGCTCAGCTCCTGCTCGATCTCGGGCGCGTGGCGGTGGGCGGCGATGCCGTAGGCGTGGATGCCTTCCGAGACCTCGGCGAACAGGCTCGCCTCCTTCGCCGCCCGGCCGGCGCCGGAGACGCCCGACTTGGAATCGACGATGATCTCCGTCTCGATCGCGCCTTCGTCCAGCAGAGGCGCGAGCGGCAGGATCGCCGAGGTCGGGTAGCAGCCCGGGTTGGCGACCAGCCGCGCCGCCCGCACCTCGTCGCGGGCGAGCTCGGTCAGGCCGTAGACCGCCTCTTCCTGCAGCGCCGGCGCCCGGTGCGCGTGGCCGTACCACTCGGCGTAGGTGTCGAGGTCGGACAGCCGGAAATCGGCCGAGAGGTCGACCGCCTTGAGGGTCTCCGGCAGCGACGCGATGACCTCCTGCGTGGTGCCGTGCGGCAGGCAGCAGAAGACGAGATCGTGCGCGTCCCAGTCGGCGTCCTCGATGCGGATCAGGCCGGGCAGCCCGCGCCCGCCGAATTGCGGGAACACCGCGTCGAACGGCTTGCCCGCGTGGCGGTCGGCGGTCAGCGTGCGGATTTCGACCGACGGGTGGTGCAGCAGGATCCGCACCAATTCGGCGCCGGTATAGCCGCTCGCGCCGAGGATGGCGGTCCGAACGGCGTTGGCTG
>JAPPHW010000162.1 GCA_028820945.1 Defluviicoccus sp. | reverse complement strand
GCCCACTGCTTGATCCATTCGAGATTTTGCACTTCCTCGATGGACTTGCCGATGACGGCGGTCGCGAGGTTCGGATCGAACAGCTGCAGCTTGGTCAGCGTGGCCAGGGCCGGCGCCGTGAAGTACAGCAGGAAGATGAAGAACAGCGACCATGAGACGGAACGACGCGCCGCGCGAACCGTCGGCGTGGTGAAGTAGCGCATCAGGATGTGCGGCAGCGATGCCGTGCCCGCCATCATGCAGAGCGCCAGGGTGACGAACTTCCAGTTATAGAGCGCGCTGTCCGCCGGTCCGTTGTGCAGGCTGGTGACAATTCTCACCCCCGGCACCGATTCCACCGCGGCCGCGCCGACGCCGAGCAACGGCTCGAGCTCGGTGATCCGCGCCACGGCCTCGCCGTAGGTGAAGTGCGGGATCACGCCGAAGCCCTGCGCGTTCGACATCCAGATCACCGGCACCAGGTAGGCGATGATCAGCACGATATATTGCGCCACCTGCGTCCAGGTCACCGCCCGCATCCCGCCGAGCATCGAGCAGAGCAGGATACCCAGCAGACCGAACCAGACGCCGACCTCGAACGGGATATGCAGCGCGCGCGCCGCGATCGTCCCGGTGGCGTTGATCTGCGCCGTCACATAGGTGAAGGACGTGACCACGAGGATGATGACGGCCACGAATCGCGCCGTGTTTCCGCCATACCGCGTCCCGATGAAATCCGGCACCGTGTAGCAGCCGAACTTGCGCAGATAGGGCGCGAGCAGCGAGTTCACCAGCACATAGCCGCCGGTCCAGCCGACCACGAAGGCGAGATAGCCGTGCCCGCCGAAATAGATGCCGCCCGCAAGCGCCACGAAGGAGGCGCCGGACATCCAGTCCGCGGCGGTCGCCATCCCGTTGAACACAGGGGGCACTTCGCGCCCGGCCACGTAATAGGCCGACACCTGCATGGTGCGCGAAAGCCAGCCGATGCCCGCGTAGATGGCGACGGTGAAGATGACAAAAAGGATGCCGATGGTGTCGGCGGCGACCCCCATCTGCTCCAGGATCGCCATCAGGATGATGAAAACGACGAATCCACCGGTATAAAAGCCGTAGATCTTGGGCAGATTCTCGATAAAGTTCCCCTTGAACATGGCGATCTCTCCTAGCCCTCTGTCTCGTCGCCGGAGAGACCGGCGTCGGAGTCGATCTTGTCCTGCTGCCAGTTCTGGTAAAAGATCAGCAGAACGAAAACGATCAGAGAGCCTTGGACTGCGAGATAGTAGCCCAGCGGGAAGCCGATGAAGGACACCCCGTTAAGGCTCTTGGCGAACCAGTGCACCAGGAGGGAGAAGACGAACCAGATCACCAGTACGATGATCGTGAGGTTTCTGGTCCTCTCCCAATGGCGGGCCCGCTGGCCTGACGAGTCGGACATGCGACACCATCCTTTTTGCGTCTGCGGTTAAGCCTTCCCTCATAAGATACCCAGCCTTCTCGGAAGACCGGGCGCATAGCGCCGGGAACTTTCGCAACGCGCGGGAAATGTGTCAAGATAAAGACATGCGGCGCTACCGGACGACCCGCCGAGCATCCCCCTAGATGTTGTCGCTGCTTGCCCGCCTGACGGGCCCGTTCAAGAGCATCGCGGAGCGTTTCGACAGGACGCCGATCGATTCGGTCGAGCGTCTCAACCGCTTCGCCCGCACCCGTGCGTCTTATGTGGCGCAGACCGCCCTCTTCGAATATCTCAAGGCACGAATGGGGACCCAGTTCCGCGAATATTTCATGGACGACGAGTTCTCGCGGGCGATCCACGATTCGTCGGTGAAGGTCTTCGTGTCCAGCCTGTCGGACCTGACGGTCCATGTCGTCGCGGTGGTGGCGGATCGTCAGCGCCTGCCGCCTTCCGAGTCCGAGGCGATGGCGCGGCAATGCTTCGACCGGGGGATGATCGACGGGCTGGCCGACGTGGACGGCCGGAAGATTCCCCCGGACGCCCGAAGCCGGTTCGACGCCAGGCTGCGGGAGACCCGCTGGCCGGAGGCCGCGGTGGGCGCCGCCGCCTTCGCGCTCAGCCCGACGGACCTGGTTCGCCACGCGCCGGTGATCGACGAGTTCAAGCAACTGGACCGCAAGATCGTCGCCACGTCCGTCGGCCACAAATGGCGGGAGGTCCGGACCGCGTTCGGCGACCGCGCGGTCCCGGACCGGATCGCCGCCGACTGGCGGACGCTGTCGGGTGACCGGTAGCCCGCGCCCGGGGGCGCCGCTCGCACCCCCGCCCGGCGGGCAGGGGCGGGACAGTTGAGCGCCTCGCAATATGTCTACGTCATGCGCCGGCTCGGCATGAGCTACGCGGGCGGACGGGACGTGCTGAACGACATTTCGCTGGCTTTCCTGCCGGGCGCGAAGATCGGCGTGCTCGGGCTCAACGGCGCGGGCAAGTCCACCCTGCTGCGGATCATGGCGGGGCTGGAAACGGAGTATCGGGGCGAGGCCTGGGCCGCCGCTTCGATCCGCATCGGCCACCTGGCGCAGGAGCCCGAGCTGGACTCCTCCAGGAACGTGCTCGAGAACGTCATGGAGGGTGTGGCCGAAACCCGGGACCTGCTGGCGCGTTTCGAGGCGGTGAGCGCGCGCTTCGCCGAACCGCTCGACGACGAGGCGATGAACGCCCTGATAGAGGAGCAGAGCGCGCTCCAGGAACGAATCGACGCGGCGGACGCGTGGGATATCGATCGCAAGGTCGAGATCGCGATGGACGCGCTGCGCTGTCCGCCCGGCGAAACGGATGTCGCGACGCTGTCGGGCGGCGAGCGCCGCCGGGTCGCGCTCTGCCGGCTGCTGCTGGGCGCGCCGGACCTGCTGCTGCTCGACGAGCCGACCAATCATCTCGACGCCGAGTCGGTCGCATGGCTCGAACGCTTCCTGCACGACTATCCGGGCACGGTCGTCGCGATCACCCACGACCGTTATTTCCTCGACAACGTGGCCGGCTGGATCCTCGAGCTCGACCGCGGTCGGGGTATCCCCTGGCACGGGAATTACTCTTCCTGGCTGGAACAGAAGGAGACCCGCCTGGCCCAGGAGGAAAAGAGGGAATCGGCGCGTCAGCGGACCCTGGCACGCGAGCTCGAATGGATTCGCGCCACGCCGAGGGCACGCCAGGCGAAGAGCAAGGCGCGCATCACCGCGTACGAGGCGCTGCTCGCGGAAGCCAACGACAGGGCGCCGGAAACCGCCCAGATCGTCATACCCCCCGGACCCCGGCTGGGCGACCTCGTCATCGAGGCGCGCGGCCTGACCAAGGGATACGGCGACCGGATCCTGATCGACGGGTTGGACTTCAGGCTTCCGGCCGGAGGCATCGTCGGCGTGATCGGGGCGAACGGCGCGGGCAAGACAACGTTGTTCCGCATGATCGCGGGCGTCGAGACCGCCGATTCAGGAACGTTGCGGATCGGCGAAACCGTGGTGCTGGGCTATGTCGACCAGTCGCGCGACAGTCTGGATCCCGACAAATCGGTGTGGGAAGAGATCGCCGAAGGCGAAGCGGAAGTGGCGATGGGCGCCCGCAGGATGCCTTCGCGCGCGTATGTGGGGGCGTTCAACTTTCGGGGGCCGGATCAGCAGAAGAAGGTCGGACAGCTGTCCGGGGGCGAGCGCAACC
>JAPPHW010000289.1 GCA_028820945.1 Defluviicoccus sp. | reverse complement strand
GGTGAGGGTTCTGCCGCACCCCTCATCCCGAGTAGGCGCGACAGCGCCGTATCGAAGGGCGGGCTGCGGTCGGGCTGTGTCCGGCGCTTCCAACCGAAACGAATACGCTATAGGGATCGCCTCAGCCGCCGGCCTTGTAACCCTTCAGGTGACGGTCCAGGAAATCGATGGCCTTGGCCCAGGCGTCCTCCGAGGCTTCCGCTCGAAACCGGTCCGGGTTGGCGAAATTCTGAAACGCGTGGCCCGCCCCGTCGTAGCGGTGGAATTCGCAGGGTTTCCCGTGGCGACGCAAGGCGGATTCCAGCTCGTCGACCTCTTCGGGCGTGGGGCTGGCGTCCTCGTTGCCGAAAAATCCGGCGACGGGACAGCGGATGTCGCCCACCTTTTCCAGGGGTGCTGGCATGCCCGCGCCCCAGGGCGCGTTCACGCCGCCGCCCCAGAAATCGATCGCCGCCCGGTAGGTCCTGTCCCGGGTCGCCGCCAGGATCGTCATGCGCCCCCCGGTGCAATGGCCCAGCACGCCGATCCGGCCGCCGTCCACGTCGTCCCTGTCCGCCAGCAATTCCCGGGCCGCGGTGAGATCCCTCATCACCTCGTCGTCGTGCATGTGCCGGCGCTTTTCAGGACGCTCCCGCTCCAGGGGCTGGCGATGGAAGACCTGAGGCACGGCACAGACGTATCCCGCGTCCGCATAGCGGTCGGCGACGCCGTGGGTGAACGCGTCGGCTTCGAGGCCCCGGTCGGCCGGCAAGTGCGGTGCGATGACGAGCCCCGGATGAATTCCGGTCTCCCCGGGCACCGCCACCAGACATTCCATCCGGCTGCCGTCGACGGTCAGGAAAATCTGCTCTGCCAAAACTCGGCCCCTTCCCGCTAATGCCGCTTGGCGCTGACCACCAGGGCGTCCACCGTGTCTTCCCCCAGCGCGCGGACGGCTTCGAGGCGGTGCAGCCCCTCGACCAGCACGTATCGATTTTCGTCGCGCCGCACGTGGATCGGATTCTTGAGGCCGTTTTCGAGAATGTCGAGGGCGAGCGCGTCCACCCTGGCGTCGTCCCTGGTCCGGCGGCGCTTGGCCGGGACGTAGATCTCGTCGAGCGCAATCGGAACCGAGTCGAGCACCGCGCTTCCTCTTGAGGCAACCTCGCCTTCCCGGACAGCCTGACCGCCGGGTTAAGGTTCAGGCCGCCTGGGTTCCCTCGAATCGACCTTCCCGTTGCCGCCGCGCCTGCCGGGGCGCGGGCAAGGCATCCATCATATCCGCGGGCGTCTCGCCCCGGTAGGCCTCGACCGGGCGCCGGGCGCTCAACCGGCGATCGCGCGGTGCAGGTCGAGCAGTTCGAGGACGGTCGCGGGGTCGCGTCTCCAGAAGCCGCATTCCGTGCCGACGCCGAAATCGGCGACGACGCGCTCCGCCGCCCGGATCCGCCGCCGGGCTCCCTCGATTCCGTCGGTGAAGTGGACCAGGCCCAGATACAGCCGCGTGGCGGGGTCGAGCCCGAGGCCGGCGAGCGGCGCGAAATAGGCGTCGTCGTCGCGGTCGACCGGAACCGGAATGTGGATCCAGTCGATCCGGCGGGAGACCGCCGCGGCGATCGCATTGGCGATTCGGACCAGGACCGCCGTGTCTTCGGGTTCCTTCCAGTGCCGATGGTTCATGTCGCCGTAGCAGAGGTGATAGCCGAGCTCGATTTCCGCCGGCACCGCATCGCCCAGGCGCCCGAGGCGCTCGACGAGACGGGCTTCGGCGTCCTCGCCGAGAAACGGCACCGGGTAGAGCCCCTCGAAGATGCTCATCTCGGTCGCCACGTCCCACTGCACCGCGAGCCGGCGGGCGGGCATCGCCGAGCGGATCTCGGCGAGCTCGGTCAGCATTCGGGCCTCGTAGAGCGGTTCCACCGCCCCCTGGTCGCGATAGCGGACGAAGGAATAGACCGGAGCGAAAGGGGTGGGCAGGGAGACCTGGAAACGGCAGCGGTCGGGAACCGCGCCGTCCGCCACCGCCGCCATGAATTCCCGCCACGAGGCGAGGGCTTCGCGCGCGAAGCCGAGGTCGCCGAAACGGAGATCCCCCGCGCCGCGGCCCGGCACGAAACCGAAGGGCGGCATCAGCTGGTAATCGCGCTCCCGCGCTGCCGATTCGACGAGCGCCTCCTGTTCGGCGAACGCGCGCCTCTGCCAGGCGATCCAGTTCGAGCGGATCCCGGTCTCGCCGTCGGGTATGCGCTCCAGATGGGAACCGAGACGTTGCCCCGCCTCGCGGAATACCGCGGCGGCGTCCTCCAGTGGAACGCTGCCGACGAGATGGATGCCCCGGCCGCGCATCGTCACGCCTCCACCCTGGCGGGCAGGCCGCTCGTCACCGGGAATCGCGGGCAGGAGAGGCGTGCGGCGCCGGCGGGTGTCGGCGGGGGCGGCTTGCCGTCCGGTCCCGGGACGGTGACGATCCGCGTACGGGAGGGATGCCCGACGATGAGTTGCGGATCGCTGTGCGCCCGTTCCATCGGCTTTCTCCGTGGGGGGATCCAATCACAATAGCAAACGGTCCACGGGCAACGAATCGCGGAAATTGGCCGGTACCGACTCAGTTCGATTCCGATTCCCCGATCGGCCCCGCGGCGCGAAGGGCCTCCACGATCTCGACCGGCTCGATGTTCGCTATGTCGTTCTTCGCGTAAACGAACAGGGGCTCGGCCGTCCCGTCCTCGTAGTGGACGATCGGTCTGCATGCCCGCTTTCCCTGGCGTCCGACACCGATCCGGAGCTTGAATACCGGCCTGCCTCCGAGGCCGGGGATCTGCATCGCGGTCGAGGGCAGCCGTTGGCCGCGATATCGTCGAGTATGGCCTCGACGGCTTCCGTCGTGCCCCGCTGCTTCCTGTTCAGCCGAGAGAGCTCCCGCCGGAACGCCGCGCGGGTCAAGCCGAGCGGGCGGTCTCGATTTCCGCCTTCACGAGCTCCCGGAACGGCGCGTGCGCCGCCAGTGCCAGCGTCTCGGCGAGGTCCTCCATCAGCCCGGCGAGGCTCTCGGTCTCTTCCATCCACCGGCCGAAGAGAAAGAGGATGGTGGCGTCGCTCCGGTCCCGGGGATCGGTAAGCTCGATCAGGCCTGCCTGGAAGTCGTCGACCAACGCACGGAGCGTGCCGGCGTCGTTGCCGAGCGAACGAGCCTCGGCTCTCCACTCTTCGGCCAGGTCGGAGGTAACTTCGTCAATGCCGGAAACTGCCGCGGCGCGATCGACAACGCTCCTGCGTAGCGTTCTCGCGATCGCCATGAGATCGACCCATTCGTGAACGATACGGTCGAATAGGACGTCCTCTCCGTGCCGGAAGGCGCTTCGGCTTACGTCGCTATAAAGCTGGGCAACCGAACCGATGGAGTTGGGCCGTCCGCCGGGTTCGACAGGATTTCGCATAGTGCTTGCTCCAGCTATAGCCGGGCCGCCAAGCAACCGGGTCGTCCCATTTTATCGAAATCCCGCCGAGATGAAGAGATACCGTCCGAGACTGTGGAAATGACGCCACCGGCTACCCGACGCCCCGGCCTGGTGTCCTGTTTCAGAGTTTCCTGTTCACCTCCGTCGCGCCCTACCACGTCATGCCCGGAACAAGTCCATTGCTGTCCGGTTTAGATTTTCGGCGCGGGCTGTGCGCCGATGGGCGGGGA
>JAPPHW010000043.1 GCA_028820945.1 Defluviicoccus sp. | reverse complement strand
CGCCATACGGCTGCGGTGCCGTGCCCTGGACCCGGGCGCGCACCCAGTCCGGCGGCACGACTTCGACCGTGCGGACGGCGCCCAGCCGGTAATAGCTGTATCCCCGCGAGAAGGAAGGCTCGCCGATGGCCCGGCGAATCGCCTCGGTTTCGAGCGCGGCCGGTGCGCGGGTCGGTTCGTACAACTAGATCACCCCATCCGGCGGCAGCCCATCGAGACTGTAATCAAACGCGCCAATCCCGACAAGCCGCCTCGGCACGGGCGGGCGGGCACGCCGGGCATCGTCGCGATCTCCCGTCTCGGGCGGTGTTGCATCCGAACCCGAATCCGCCGACCGCTTCGAACTCATTGCGGGGCTTGTGCGGCGGTTGACATCCGAGGCAACCGCTCGGATGCCGGCCCATTTCCGGCAGCGCCGGACGTTCCGCCACGAATCCGTCCATCTCGACCGCCGACGTCGCCGCACCCCGCTCGGACAGCGTCCGCAGGTTTCTCGCCAGCTTCTGGGTGCCCTCGTCGGTCCCGGCCTGCTCCCCTAGCATGGGTTCTAGCGTGTCGCGTCAGCAGTACCGGATCACGGTTTTGCGTTCTTGGTCGCGGCGAGACCGCTCGCGCCCTTGCCCCGGGCTCGACGAACCGTATACCCGTAGTTGCCCAACTTGAACGACTTGTCTCCGGCGAATCCCGCCAGCGCTTCTTCGATCTTCCGCGCCACCGGATCGACCTTGACGGCCGCGGCCTGTTGCGCCATCCATTTCGAGAACGCTTCGTCTCCCAGTTCGTCGCCCACGTAGCGGCGCAGGGCGCCGAGCTTCCTCAATTGCCCCTTGGTGAGCTCGCTTTCGTCGATGGCCATCGGTGTCGTCCTCCCTGTCCCGCTATCAATACAGCCTTTCGCGCCCGCATTTTACCCGCAACCGCCTGACCGTGGCTGCACTGCATGTACACCGGTACGGTCGCGTTCCTGTCCTCACGCCGCTGAAAGGCGGGACTGCCCACGGCCTGGACGGCGGCCGGCGACGACCTGCGTGACCGATTACTTCGGCGGCGGGCTCATCGACAAGGGCGAATGCCACGCTGTGGAGCGGTACCGCGGTTATGTTGCCCAGCAGGGAGATCCGGCGCTGGCCGGGCGAGGCGCCCTTGGGAATTAACGGTCGCAACCGTCGGATGCACGGGTTCGCCTCGGCGGACGAGATCCCGGTGCTCTGCCCGATTTCCAATCGGATCATCGTATGCACCGGGCTCGGCACAAGGTCCTGGTGCGGTGCCACGCATCCCAACCCGTCGAGTCCCGATGCGTCGGCGGCCGCGCTTCCCCCTGCAGATCCGCCAGAACGGGCTGTCAGGACTTGCGGTTGCGCTGGTGCCGGCCGACATAGCCGACGACCACGCGCTGCGTTTCCTCGTCCCAGGCGAAGCCGATGCGGATCGTGCTGCGCGGATCGAAGGACGTGCCCTTGCCGATATGGTTGGTTGCCGCGATCGTGCGGCCCTCGAACGACGTTCGGTACCACTCCGGGTACTTGCCGACGGTGACCTGGGACTGGTCCGGCTTGTGGAACCAGCCCGGGCAGGACTCTTCAATACCGGGCGCGCCCCGACGCCGGTACGCGGTCGCGAGCCAAGCGAGCGCGTCGAACACCTCGGCCGGTTTGGCGAACGGCACGTC
Organism: Defluviicoccus sp.; assembly: GCA_028820945.1. The sequence continues at coordinate 2,002 of JAPPHW010000043.1, read as the reverse complement.
CGGATCGGACTTGGCGTTCAGCGAGATGGCCAGCGCGTCCGGGAACGACCGCGCGGCAAGTTCCAGCGCCTCGGCCACGCCGGCGATCTCCGTCGCCCGGCCGTGCTGCGCAACGCGCGCCCGGCGCGCCTCGACGTAGGCCTTTCTCCAGTCCTCCTCGGTGGACCGGGCCCGATCGAGCTCGCCGCGCAGGCGCCCGTTCTCCTCATCGAGCTGTTCCTTCGCCAGCCGCAGCGAGGCGTTGGCGTCGGTCAAAAGGTCGCGTTCGGCCTGAAGTTCCGCCGCCTCGACGCGCAGTCGGTCGCAGTCCGCCCTGGCCTGCCGGTAGGCGCGGCGCATCTCCGCCAGTTCCCGCGGTTTGGGTTGGGCTTTCTCGTCTTTCGGCGGGGCATCCTCGGTTTCCTCCGGCTCAGGCTCCGCATCCAGGTCCTGCGGCAGCGCCTCCCACAGGGGCGGGATCGCGAGAACGGACGCTTCGAGTTCGGCGCGCCGTCCGGCGCGTTCCGTCTCTTCGGCCAGCGTCACGCCCTGGGGACGCACGGGGCGGTACAGCGCCAGCGCCGTTTCGAGTTCCCCGGTCAACCGCACCGTCTGAGCCGGATCCCGCACGCTGTCGTCGAGCCACGCCATAAGATCGATGCCGAGGTAGCCCAGTTCGTTGGCGTACTCTTCCGCGAGCCGCAGCACGGCGGCGTCACGGGCGCCGAAAGCGGCCTCGCGGCGCTCCTCGATCTTGTCGTCGCCGAGCATGAGCAGGTACAGCGCGAAGTCCCCGGCCTCGTCCCACTCCGGCGCTTCGGGGTCGAGTTCGTAGAGCTCGTCCAGCCAGTCAAGGAATCGCGGCGTCTCGAGCCTCGGCGGGGCCGGCGGCGTGGGCAGGCGGTTGGCCGTCACGGCAAGCATCAGGCCAATGGCGTCGGGGTTCGCGTCCGGCAGCCTCTCGGCGAGGTCGTCTCGCCGGTCGAGCCAGTCCGCGAACGGCCAGGCGCCGTCGAAACCTCCGTCCGCGATCTCTCCGCCGGTCGCAATGGCCGCGTTCTCAAGTTCGCGCAGGACCTCGTCTCGCAGTTCGCTCTCGGAGGTTGCCCAGAGGTTCAGGACCGCCCCGGCCAGGCTGTCGAAGCCGCATTCGATCGCGTCCAGCACCGGTGCGACAAGCAGGCCGGGAGGCGCCTTGGAACCGTCGCGGAAGCCGTCCATCCGAAGATGGCGCAGGTGCGCGTTGAGGCGGTTGCGCAGCCCCGCGGCGGCGCCCTTTCGCGCGCGCAGCGCCCCAGCGACGACGGCGACGCGGAACTCCTCGCCCAACAGGCCGAACACGACGCCCGCAGGATGATCGTCACCGGACGACTCGCTGGCCGACGACTCGGCATCGGACGCGCCCCCGACGGGACCGTCGTCCATGCCGCGGGGAGATCGGGACCGCCCGGCCGAATCGGGGGACACACGCGCTGCCGGACCCGCACCGCTCACGGCGCACCGCGCGAGCGAGGTCGCAGGTCAGGGCGGATTGGAAGCGAAAACGGCATGCGGCTGCGCGACTATGAAAAGGCAAACATACGCGCTCGGCGCGCCCGGCGCCAGCGCCGCGCCCCTTCGCCTGCGCGGAATTTCCGCCGTCCCCTGTCCGCCCCGGCCGATTTCCGGGCAATCCGCTTGGCTCCCGTCTGCCGGAACCATCGTGTCACCGGCTACTCGCCGGCCCTTTTCATTCTCAGGTTCTGTCTGCATGGAATGTCACCCGATACGCATCCCCCACCGCCATCGGCGCGCTCTCGCGCATTGCGCCGCGCAGAGTCGAGGCGGGCCGGTAAGGGGCGAATTCCGGTGGCCGGCGTGCGCACTCTCGCCGGCATAGTGCCCCGTCGATCCCTTGGGGCTCATATGCATAACCAGACAGGACGGAGGCATGAGCAAATGAGAACGGACGAGGAATTGAAAAGGGCCGCAATTCGGTTTTTCCTGGCTCACGAGGGCTATCGCAAGGATCGAAACGCGGACG
>JAPPHW010000353.1 GCA_028820945.1 Defluviicoccus sp. | reverse complement strand
TCGCCCGCAGGCTTTCCAGCGAAGCGAAGGTGGGGAGGTCGGTGGCGAGCAGCACTACCGCCTCCGCCGCCGCGTAATCGAGACCGGTCACCAGGTCGCGAAGACGACCGGCTTCGACACGCGGGACGTCGGCCATCTGACGGATATCGAGGGTGGCGTCGCCGGTGACGGAGAACCCACGCTCCGCGAAGAACGGCGGCGCCAGCGCGTGGATCGCCGCGGGATAGGGCGTCCCCAGCGCGAAACGCCGGACCTTCAGATGCGCCAGCGCATCGCGCAGCGCCGTCCAGGCCGAAATGCAGGGACAGCCCGTACGCGCCGCGATTTCCCCGGTGCGCGTCTCGTTCCATCCCGGCTCCATGATGAAGGTCGTCACCATGTCGGCATAAACGATCGCGTCGACCCCGGTCGCCGCCAACTCGTCCACCGCGCGGTCGACATTTTCCTCCATCGCGTGCACGGCCCTGGGCGTCAGTTCGCCCCTCGCGAGAATCCGTGTGGCGTAGAGCGCGACGCCGTCTGGCAGGACCGACCACAATTCCGGTTCCAGCACGCCGTTATTGGCCGGCACGATGAGCCCGATCCGCCCCGCTTCTCCGAACATCGTTCAGCTCCAGTCGACCGCGCCCCGCCGCAGCCAGCGCCCGCGCGGCCGGTCGCCGACATAGCGCCCGTCTTCGGCGATCACCCGCCCGCGCAGCACGGTGAGCACGGGCCAGCCGGTCAGTGCGGTTCCTTCGAAGGGCGATCGACCGGCGCGCGAACGGATCGAACCGGCACCGACGGTTCTCGTTAGCTCGGCGTCGATCAGCACCAGATCGCCGTCGGCGCCGACCGCGAGCCGTCCCTTGCGGTCGGCGATCCCGAACAGCCGTGCCGGCGTAGCGCATAACACTGCGGCGACCTGTGTCCAGGGAATTTCGCCCGAGGCGGCGAGGTCGACCGTCGCGGGGACGATGGTATCCAGCCCGGGCGTGCCGCCCGGAACTTCCCACGGGCTCGGCCGGTTCTTTTCCTCGAACGCATGCGGCGCATGGTCCGAACCCACGAAATCCGCCGCGCCCGACCTTAAAGCCCTTCGCGCCGCCAGGCGGTCCTCGACGTCGCGCAAAGGCGGCACCATCAGGGCGAACGCTCCGTGCCGGTCGATCGCGCTTGTATCGAGATGGAAATGATGGGGCGTCACCTCGGCGGCGACGGCAAGGGCGGGATCCTCCCGACGCGCGGCCTCGATCGTCGCGAAGCCGCGGGCGGTACAGACCTGGCGCGCGACGACCCGCGCCCTCGTCGCGCGCGCGGCCTCGATCAGACGGGCGAGGCCCATGGCCTCGCCGACCGGCGCGCGAGCCTCGGCGAACGCCGCGAAATCGGCGCGTCCGGCGAGGCGGTCGAGCGCGGCCGCGACCAACGACCGATCGCCGGTATAGACACCCATCACGCCGCCGCAGAGGGCAACCGCCTCGGCCGCGCGGACAAGACCGTCGCTGTCCAGCAGCATGGAGGCGGGCGCATCGGACAGCAGGGCTTCGAAGGAGGTGACCCCTTCATCCCAGAGGGCCGGAAGATCGTCGATATTGTCCTCGGTCACCATCGCCTGGATGGTGAAGTCCACCAGGCTCGTCCCCTCCCCGGCGGCGCGCATGGCCTCGATTCCTCCGGGGGAATCGGCCGGCGGGTCGGTGTTGGGCATGCACATCACGGTCGTCACCCCGCCGCAGGCCGCCGCCAGCGTGCCGGTCGCGAAGGTCTCCTTGTGCGGGTAGCCCGGATCGCGCATGTGCACGTGCGCGTCGATGAAGCCGGGAAACAGGAGCCGCCCGCACGCGTCGACGACGATTTCGGCATGGGGCCGGGCATCCGCCTCGACCAGCGCTTCGATCCGCCCGTCATCGCCGACGACGATGCCGCCGGACCTTTCCCACGCCTCGGTGACGAGCCGTGCGTTGTGTATCGCGAGCAACGCCACGCAATCCTCCTTCGCCCCGCACTATGCCATAGCGCGCCCGCGTTGACCCGGGACCCTCCCGCTCCTATCAGTGGACCGGGGAGGGTCGGCGGTGCGGCTTCGAATCCTGACCGAAAGCGATGTCCGGTCGCTGATCGACATGGACGCGGCGATCCCGATCCAGGAGGAGGCGTTCGCCCGGCTCGCCTCCGGCGAGAGCGTCGAGGGATTGCGCAGCTTCGTGGTCTCGGAGTCGCCGCCCGGCGTCGCCATCTTCAACCCGTCCTTCCTGAAGAACGGCGGGGGGTACGGCGTCAAGATCGTCTCCGACTTCTTCGGCAACGCCGAACGCGGCGTCGCCCGCATGTCGGCGATCGTGACGCTGTTCGACGGCGAGACCGGCCATCCCCGCACCGTCATGGAAGGCGGCTACCTGACGGACCTCCGGACCGGGGCGGGGACCGGCGCCGCCGCGCGCCGCCTCGCCCGCGCAGACTCCCGCGTCGCGACCGTGATCGGCGCCGGACGGGTCGCCCGCAATCAGCTCCATGCGCTCGCGCGAACCCACGATCTGGAGCGGGTGCTGATCGCGGGCAGGAGCGAGGCCCGCGCCCGCGCCTTCGCCGACTGGATCGAGGCCGAGCCGGACATGCCGGACGACGTGAGGCTCGCCGGGTCGACGTCGGAGGCGGTCGGCGCGGCGGATATCGTGGTCGCGGCGACCACCTCGTCGGAGCCCGTCGTCCTCGGCCGCGACCTGAGGGCGGGAACCTTTGTCGCCGCGGCGGGCGCGAATCAGGCAACCGCCCGCGAGGTGGACACCGAGACGGTGGTTCGCGCGAAGAAGCTCGTCATCGACAGCCCGGCCGACAGTCTCGCCAACGCGGGCGACCTGGCGATCCCGATCGCCGAAGGCGCGATCGGCGAGGACGCGGTGACCGGGATCGCCGATATCGTCGCCGGCAATCGGCCGGGCCGGGAAACCGAAGAGGAGATCACCTACTACAAATCGCTGGGGCTTCCGATCCAGGACCTTATCACCGCCCAGCATATCGAGCGCCGGGCGGTCGCCGCCGGCGTCGGCACCGTCATCGAGCTGGGCGGCGACCATGATTGAGCGCCCCGGATCGCGAGCAAGCAGGCGGGTGGAATGAAACCTGCGGCGCTCGCCTGCATCCGTTGCCGCGGAACCTACCCGCTGGACAGTCTCGACCGGGCCTGCGGCGCCTGCGAAGACGACGGGGTGGCCGCGAATCTCGGCGTCGTCTACGACGAATCGGCCCCTCCCGACCGCGATGTCCTGCCGGAAACGCCGCGAACGCTGTGGCGTTTCGCGGACGCCCTGCCGCTGCCGGCGGAGAACGCGATCAGTCTGGGAGAGGGCATGACGCCGCTCGTCCCGATCGCCTCGCCCCATTGCGAGGCGCTCTTCGTCAAGGACGAGACCCGCAACCCGACCTGGTCGTTCAAGGACCGGCTGGCGAGCGTCGCCGTTTCCTGGGCGGCTTCCATCGGCGCCCGGGTCATCGCCACCAGCTCGTCGGGCAATGCGGGGGCCGCCGCCGCAGCCTATGCCGCGCGCGCGGGCCTGCCCTGCGTGGTGCTCACCTTCAAGGGCGCCGCCGGACCCATGGTCGAGCAAATCCGGGCGACCGGCGCGATGGTGCTCGAATGCGCGGAAAAGGAGGATCGCTGGCGAATCCTGTCGCGAGCGGTGGAAGAATTCGGCTGGTTCCCGACCTCGCCCTTCTTCGGACCGACGGCGGGCAGCAACCC
>JAPPHW010000319.1 GCA_028820945.1 Defluviicoccus sp. | reverse complement strand
CGCGCTATGTCGACGTCGACTCCCTGGAATGGCAGCAATCGCCGTTCGAGGGCGTTTCCGCCAAGATCCTGTTGCAGGACGAGAACGGCGGAGTCCGGACCATGCTGGTGAAGATGGAGCCGGGCGCCACGATTCCCGACCACGAGCATACCGGGCTCGAACAGAGCTACATCCTCGAAGGCTCGCTGGAGGACCATGACGGCGTCTGCGGCCCCGGCCAGTATGTCTGGCGGCCCGCCGGCAACCGCCATGTCGCGACCTCGCCCGACGGCGCGCTGATGCTGGTGATGTTCGAAACTCCCAACGTCTATTACGACGGTCCCGCCAAGGGCGGAACGATGGAAGAGCTCATGGCCAGGAAGACCGCGCCGGTCGAAGCCTGACCGCCTCAAGGCCAACCGCAACGGGGAGAACGTATCGATGGCCGCCTACCTGATCGCGGAGACGCGCAACGTCAGGGACCCCGAATTGATGAAGCGGTATGTCGAACTCGCCGTCGCGGATTCCGAGGCCGCGGGCGGCAGAGTCGTCGCGATGGGTCCGGGCGAACGGCTGGAAGGCGACTGGGAGCCGGAGAGGCTGGTCGTCGTGGAGTTCGAGTCCATGGCCGCCCTCAAGGCCTGGTACGAAGGGCCCTCGTACCAGAAGCTGATCCCGATGCGGCAGGAGGCATCCGACGGCAAGCTGGTGATCGTCGGCGAATGACCGGGGGCTGGTCGGTCGGGAGGGTCCGCATCGACCGGGTGGTCGAGTTCCAGCAGCCGCTGACGCCTCCGGCGATGTTGTTGCCCGAGGTCACGGAAGAGATTCTCGACCGGCACCGGGAATGGCTGGAACCGGCATTGCTGGACCCGGAAACGGGGATGCTGGTTATCTCCTTCCACAGCTTCGTCATCCGCACGCCGCGGAGCCTGATCCTGGTCGACACCTGCAGCGGCAACGACCGGGAACGGCCCGGAAAGGTGCGCTACCACCGGAAGACCTGGCCCTATCTCGAGAACCTCGCGAACGCGGGTGTAGCGCCGGAGGCGGTGGACTACGTGCTCTGCACCCATCTCCACGTCGATCATGTCGGCTGGAACACGCGGCTTCTCGACGGGCAATGGGTCCCGACGTTTCCCAATGCGCGCTACCTCTTCGACCGCGAGGAGTGGGAGTTCTGGCAGGCGGAGTACGAGACCGAGCGGTTCACCGACGACCCGTTCTACGAGGACTCCATCCTGCCGGTAATCGCCGCCGGCCAGGTGGACTTCGTGTCGGGGGACCACGAGATCGACCCGTGGGTCCGTCTCGAGCCGTCGCGCGGTCACACGCCGGGCCATGTCTGCGTTCGCATCGGGGACGCGGGCTCGGAAGCGGTGATGACGGGCGACATGATGCACCATGCCCTGCAATGCGCCGAGCCCGCGCTCAGCAGTTGCTTCTGCGTCGATCCCGAGCAGTCGCATCTCACGCGCCGGATCTTCCTAGAGCGCCACGCCGACGGTGGGGTCCTCGTGCTGCCCGCGCATTTCCCGGCGCCGACAGGGGGCAGGGTGGTAAGCGCGGGCGAGACGTTCCGGTTTTCCTTCGACCGGGGCGATTGATCGCGAGTATCCGGCGGGCGATTCGGCCTACAATCGGACGCTCGATGGAAGATTCCTGGACCGGCCCGTGAACTTCGACCGCGCCGCCCGGCGATGGGCGTACGCCTCCGCGGCCTTGGCGATGGCCCTGGCGCTCTCCGGGTGCGGCGGGATCGCCGCCGTGGGCTCGGCCGTTGCCTCGGGCGCCGAAGCCGTCGGCACCGTCGTCAAGGATATTATCGGGGAAGACGACAAGGAGCAGGCCGAGCCCGAATAGGGCCGCGTCGGTTGCTTCCATCGAACTCCGGTCTATTCTCTCGACCGTCATGGTTCTTCACGGAGGTCGGGAATGTCCGATCGCGCCCCACGAGGCGGCAATCCGTATGACGACGGTCTCGAGAGGAACGCGGCGAATTTCGCCGCGTTGACCCCGCTCAGCTTCCTCAAGCGCACCGCGCACGTCTATCCCGACGGCGTCTCCGTGGCGTACGGCGAACGTCGCTTCACATGGCGCGAGACCGAACGGCGGTGCCGGGCGCTCGCCTCGGCGCTGACGTCACGGGGGATCGGCAAGGGGGATACCGTGGCGGTCTTCGCGCCGAACGTGCCGGCGATATTCGAGGCCCATTTCGGCGTGCCGATGACCGGCGCGGTGCTCAACACCATCAACGTCCGGCTCGACGCCGAGACCGTCGCGTTCATTCTGGGCCACGGCGAGGCGAAGGTCCTGCTGACCGACCGGGAGTTCTCGCCGGTCGTGGCGGATGCGCTGTCCGGTCTGGACGACCGGCCCTACGTGATCGATATCGACGATCCGGCGGCCGACGGCGGCGACCTCATCGGCGATATCGAGTACGAAGACTTCATCGCCTCCGGCGATCCGGAATTCGAATGGCGACCGCCGGAGGACGAGTGGGACGCCATCGCGCTCAACTACACCTCCGGCACGACCGGCAATCCCAAGGGCGTCGTCTATCACCACCGCGGCGCCTATCTCAACGCGCTCGGCAACCTGGTCGCGCAGGCGATCCCGCCGCGCCCGGTCTATCTCTGGACCCTGCCGATGTTCCACTGCAACGGCTGGTGCTTTCCCTGGACGATCACCGCGCTGGCCGGCACCCATGTCTGCCTGCGCCGGGTCGAGGCGGGGCCGATCTACCGCGCCATCGCCGACGACGGCGTGACCCATTTCTGCGGCGCGCCGGTCGTTCTCAACATGCTGGCCAACGCGCCGGAAAGCGAAAAGCGTCCGCTTCCCCGCCGGGTGGAGGCGATGACCGCCGGCGCGCCGCCGCCCGCGACGGTCATCGAGGCGATGGAATCCGCGGGTTTCCGGATTACCCACGTCTACGGCCTGACCGAGACCTACGGGCCGGACGTGGTCTGCGCATGGCACGAGGACTGGGACGCCCTGGCGTCGGCGGAACAGGCCGCGCTCAAGGCGCGGCAGGGGGTCGCCTATACGGTCCAGGAGGACATCATGGTGGCCGATGCGGATACTCTCGAACCGGTGCCCAGGGACGGCGAAACGATGGGCGAGGTTTTTCACCGCGGCAACATCGTGATGAAGGGCTATTTGAAGAACCCGCGGGCGACGGAAGAGGCGTTCGCCGGCGGGTGGTTTCATTCGGGCGACCTCGGCGTGTGGCACGAGGACGGCTATGTCGAACTCAAGGACCGCTCGAAGGACATCATCATCTCGGGGGGCGAGAACATATCGAGCATCGAGGTCGAGGAGGTACTCTATCGCCACCCCGCCGTGCTCGAAGCCGCGGTCACCGCGCGCCCCGACGACAAGTGGGGCGAGACGCCCTGCGCCTTCGTCACCCTGAAGGAGGGAGAGAACGCGACCGAGGCGGACATCATCGCGTTCTGCCGCGGCAACCTCGCCCATTTCAAGGCGCCCAAGACGGTGGTCTTCTGCGACCTGCCCAAGACCTCCACGGGCAAGGTTCAGAAATTCGTTCTGCGGGAACGCGCCCGCGCGCTCGGCGACGCCTAGTGTCCTGTTTCAGAGTTTCCGATTCACCGCCGTCGCGCCCTGCCACGTCATGCCCGGAACAAGTCCCTTGCTGTCCGGTTTAGCTTTTCAGCGCGGGCTCCGCACCCGTGAGAGACGCCGTCTCCGCCCCCCCGGTTGTCACCCCGGACTTGATCCGGGGTCCAGGGAAGCCGGGCGAGGGC
>JAPPHW010000388.1 GCA_028820945.1 Defluviicoccus sp. | reverse complement strand
AGCCGTTCCCGGATGCCGCGCGGCGACAGGTCCATGACCTCCTGGACCGCTCCGGCGATCTTCTCCTCGTCGATCGTGGACGTTCCTTCGGTGTGGATATAGACCGAGAGCGGCTTGGCCACGCCGATGGCGTATGAGACCTGGATGGTGCAGCGCGAGGCGAGCCCCGCGGCCACGACGTTCTTCGCCACGTATCGCGCCGCGTAAGCCGCCGAGCGGTCGACCTTGCTGGGATCCTTGCCGGAGAACGCGCCGCCGCCGTGCGGCGCGGCGCCGCCATAGGTGTCGACGACGATCTTGCGCCCGGTGAGGCCGCAGTCGCCGTCCGGGCCGCCGATCACGAACCGGCCGGTCGGGTTGACGTAGAACTCGTCCTCCGGACACATCCAGCCGTCGGGCAGGATCGAAAGAACGTGCGGGCGGACCAGCTCCTTCACCGCGTCCTGATCGAGCCCTTCATGGTGCTGGGTGGAGACCACCACCGAGGTCGCTCCGACGGGCCGGCCGTCCCGGTAAAGCAACGAGATCTGGCTCTTGGAATCGGGACCGAAACCGTCGACCTCGCCGTTTCGCCTCGCCTCCGCGATCGAGCGAAGGATCGCGTGCGCGTAGTGAATCGGGGCGGGCATGAGCGACGGCGTCTCGTCGCAGGCGAAGCCGAACATGATGCCCTGATCGCCGGCGCCCAGGTCCTTGTTGCCCGAGGCGTCCACGCCCTGGGCGATGTCCGTCGACTGGGCGTGGAGATAGACCGCGACCTCGGCGTTCTCCCAGTGGAACCCATCCTGCTCGTAGCCGATGTCCCTCACCGCGTCGCGGGCGACGGCTTCCATGTCCTGCGGGTCGACCGGACCGCGCACCTCGCCCGCGATCACGATCCGGTTGCTTGTCGTGAGCGTCTCGCAGGCGACGCGGGAGTCGGCGTCGGCGGAGAGATACGCATCCACCACGGCATCGGAAATGCGATCGCTGACCTTGTCGGGATGCCCCTCCGACACGGACTCGCTGGTGAATACGAAATCCCGTTTCAGCACGCTCTCGCCCCTTCCACGATTTCATCGCTCCATACGCGACGTTGTCGCAGGGGCACCCCGGTCCCGTCAACCGGGCGGGACGAACGGCTAGACGTCGAGCGCGGGATCCCCGTCGGCCTCGGCCCGGGCTATCGCCTTGATAAGGTCGAACGCCCGCTTGCGGACCCGCGGATCGGCGATGCGATAATAGGCGCGGACGAGCTCCAGCGTCTCCCGCTTGACGAGCGGGTCGTGTTCGAAACGGTCCTGGCTTTCGGCCAAACCCGGCATTACGGGCTGGGGAGCCTCGCGGGCGACCTCGTCGGGCATCTCCTCATAGAAGAAGGAGACCGGGACGTCCAGCACGCGCCCGATCTGGAATAGGCGGCTTGCGCTGATCCGGTTCGCGCCGCGTTCGTACTTCTGCACCTGCTGAAACGTAAGGCCCAGCGCCTCGCCGAGCTTTTCTTGACTCAGGCCGAGCAGAGTTCGGCGCATCCGCACCCTGCCGCCCACATGGACGTCGATCGAATTCGAACGGCCGCGCCGCCCGCGTGTCTGGGGAGCCGAAGGGCTTGTTGGATAATCCGCCATATTAAAATCCAATTCTTCTTTTTGCGGTTCGCTACAACGCGAACGTACACGACGAGATCATATTCGCGACAATGTCTGGAAAACTACGTTCAACGGTCACTTGGTTACGAGAAAGCTTCCCTTGCCGTCAAACGACCGATGCGATGAAGATGGGACTCTATACTAAATTATCAGTCACGAGTCCATGTCGAGAACCGAACGTGCCGGCGCATGCCCCTCTAGGCTGGAGGCTTGTACCACCGAACCGCGGCGAGACCGGCGACCGCGAGGGCCAGAAAGACCGACAACGGCAGATGGCCGAACCGGGCGAACGCCGTGGGTTCGGGTAGGGAAACCGGGAGCGCGGCCTCCAGCACCCCGGCGCGCCCGAGCCCGAGTCGCGCGACCACCCGGCCGAACGGATCGATCACCGCCGAGATCCCGGAATTGGCCGCCCTGACGACGGGCAGGCCTTCCTCGACCGCCCGCACGCGTGCGGCCGCGAAATGCTGACGGGGGCCGGCGCTGTCGCCGAACCATCCGTCGTTGGTCACGTTGAGAAGCCATTGCGGCCGCCGGCCGGACCCGACCACGCGACCGGGAAAAATTATTTCGTAGCAGATCAACGGGCCGAAAGGCGGCAATCCGTCCACGCTCAACGTCCTGGGACCGGAGCCGCGGCTGAAATCGAAACGCCCCCCGGTCACCTGGGTAAAGGCGAGAATGGAGCGTAGCGGGACGTATTCGCCGAACGGCACGAGGCGCGCCTTGTCGTAGGCCGCGACGTTTCGCGCATCGCCATCGACGGCGACCAGGCTGTTCCAGATGCGCGCCGGTCGCCGCCCGGGCGGGCTGGCCCGGAGCGCGCCGGCGATCACGAGCCCGTCCTCCGGTACGGTCCGCGCGACCGCCCGGGCAGCGCCGGGCGTCCGGGAGAAAGCGAAGCCGATCGCGGTCTCGGGCCAGACGAAGTGGGTTATGCCGGTCCCGGCGGCGGCCTCCGTCATCGCGAGGTGCTTGGCGAAGTGGCGCGCCCTGAACCGCGCCCGGACCTTCTCGTGCTGCGGAATGTTGGGCTGGACGATACCCAGCCGGATCCCGGGATGGGCCGCCGTTGCCGCTTGCGGCAGGCGCAGCGTGCCGCCTCCCCAGAGAGCCGCCAGCACGAGCGGAACCGCCACCGCGACCGCAATCCCGGCGCGTCCGCCCCGCGCGAACAGCGCGGGCGCCGCGGCGAGCGCGACCGTCAGCAGGCCGAGACCGTGGACACCGACGGCCGCGGCCGGCTGGAGCATCGCCGGGATATCGCTCCAGACGGAGCCTATGGGGTTCCACGGAAACCCGGTGAAGGCAATCCCGCGCACCATCTCGAGAACGGTCCAGCCGACGGCGAGGGCCGCAACGCGCGTCCACCCGGGACCCACCCACCGCGCAAAGACGCTGGCAAGGGCCGGATAAATCGCAAGATACGCCGACACGCCGAGCAGCGTCGGCGGGACGAGCCAAGCGTAGCGGTCGGCCTCGACCAGGAGCGCATTGGATATCCAGTAGGTGCCGGCCATGAAGTGCCCGAGACCGAACCACCAGCCGACTGCGAAGGATGCACGTCTGGTGGCGGTCCCGTCGATCAGCCAGACCAGCGCGGGAAGCGCGACGAAGAGCGCCGGGACAAATCCGACCGGAGGCAGGGCCAGCACCGATCCGAGCCCGAGGAGCCAGGCGACCAGCCAGCATCGCCATCCGCTCAACGCGCCCAGCGCCGCCGCCAGGCGGGCCAGATGCGAAGGTCGTCGGGGGTCCGTCCCGGTCAGCCGGTCGGCGCTGGGGGTCGGCATACCCTGAGCCGCTTGATACGCCGCGGGTCGGCATCGAGAACCTCGAACTCCGCGCCGGAGGGATGCCGGATTATCTCGCCGCGGGAAGGCACGCGCCCGGCGAGCGTAAAGACCAGGCCGCCGAGGGTGTCGATATCGGCCTGCCGTTCGGCCGGCGTCAGCAACGCGCCGATCCTGGTTTCGAAGTCCGCGATGGCGACGCGCGCGTCCGCCTCGATCGACCCGTCGGGCCGGTCGGCCATCATGGGTTCCACGTCGGGGTCGTGTTCGTCCTGGATTTCGCCCACGATTTCCTCGACCAGGTCCTCGATCGTGACCAGCCCGTCCGTGCCGCCGAACT
>JAPPHW010000263.1 GCA_028820945.1 Defluviicoccus sp. | reverse complement strand
CACCGGGAAGCGGGGTTATAGGGCTTCGGCGGGGGCGGAGTCAACCGGATTCGACACCGCCCGGCCCATTTGCCGAATCGGCGGCGGCCGGGTGCGAGCCGTCACGGCGGAGGCGGAACCCTTCACGGTCCCGCCGGAACCCCGGCTTCCTCCAGACCGAGCGTGCGCAACAGGTCGAGCGCCTCGTCGATTCGCCTTTCCGTTGCCTTGAGGGACTTCCTGGCCTTGGTCTCCTCGACGGCGTCGGTCTTGCCCTTGCCGTAGTAAGGCCACTCGTCGCGCAGGAACACGATGGTCGCGGCAAGTTCGAGCACGATGTCGGACACTCCCCGCATTTCTCCCAACAGGGAGCGTGCCCGCGCGGCGGACAGCCCGCCGAGGCGGTCCGGCTCCGAGCCCCCCTCCCCGGACCTGAAGATCGCATAGGGCACACCATGACGACCGGGCCGTTCTTCGGTTTCGATTCGCTTCTCCGCCTCCGCTTCGGCGCAGCCACCCGCGAGCTCGAAGGAATACGGTCCATAATGGTGATAGGTGAACCGCAGCCCGAAATCGGCTCCGCACCGGTCCAGAAGATAGGTCTGCTTCTGCAACCGGGTCCGCCCGACCAGTTCGCCGCCGTTCAGCGCGACCAGACCGGCGACGATGTCTTCCGGGTTCATCGTTCGGCCTCCCTCAGGATTCGTTCGAGTTCCTCTGTTTGATCCGATTCGGGTGCGTAGGCCCGCTGGATGCGACTTTCGGGCCGCAACGCGTTCACGATATCCGACACACTGGCGATATCCTTCGGCTCGCTGTCGTCGTCCAGCGTCTTGACCAGCACCTTGTTCAGTGCGGACGCGTCATCGAAGTCGTACCATTTGTACGTTGCGACCGTCGTATCGTCGAAGAGTACTTCCTCACGCCATTCGAAGGACGAATCGTTCAGCTCGCGCTGAAAGCGACGGAACAGGTTCCCCCTTTGTCGCTCACGGACACCGACGTCGACGCACTTGTAAAGCGCACGATCTCTCAGCCGTCTCGCAAGGTCCGATACTCGTCGGCTTATCGACCCGTCGATCCAGGTGGAGAACGCAGCCCAAACGGTCGCGTCATCGAGCGCGAGATAGGAACCGAGGGACGGGATTTCCGACCTCAGGTACCGCAAGACCGGTTCGCCATATATCAAGCGATTATTTGTCGAATCGGAGACGACCGCCTTCACGAGCGCCTCCAGCATCTTCTCGGCGGCCCTTGTGGTCTTGTGCATGTAGACCATCCGATAGAGCCGGAAACGCGCCTCCAGATATTCTTCTGCCACCTGCACGCCTTTCGGACCGAGATAGAGGCATGCCGCTTCCTCCGGGTCGTCCCTGCCGATGGTGACCTTTCCGACCTCAAGGCTGTCGAACAGCCAGTCCAGAGCGATGTGGCCGGACTCGACTCCGGTCATCAGCCGATCGCGCTGGATGTAGTCGAGGCGATCGGCGTCGAATTGGCTGGAGACGATGGCGCCGTAGATGTCCTTGCGATCCTCGTCCGTCAGGAGCGCGCCGATCTGACGCGGCAACTCCGCGTCCACGGCGCCAAGCACCCGATTGACGTCCGTATCTTCCTGAACGATTTCGGCGCTCCATTCTTCGTGACGCTTGGTGCGTCCGAGCGCATGAGCGGCCTCCTCGAATGTGTGGCTGAAGGGTCCGTGTCCGACATCGTGCAGGAGAGCCGCCAGCAGGGCGACGCGCTCCCGTTCGCGGTCATGGGCGTCCGGCGCGCGGCGCGCGATGACATGGGCGAGCCTGCGGGCCATGTGATACACGCCGACGCTGTGGGCGAAGCGGCTGTGAGTGGCACCGGGGAAGACCAGATCGCAGAAGCCCAACTGACGGATGCGGCGCAACCGCTGGAACTCACGCGTGTTCAGAAGGTTCCAGGCGATGCGATCGGTCTCGTCGCGGTGGGAGTCGCCGTTATCCCCGAAGACGATCAGCCCGTGGACCGGATCGCGGACACGGATTGTTCCTGTTATGTTCTTGTCCATGGCGCGTACTCGTAACCGACCGATACGCACCGGGTCAAGACCGAAGCTCCCGGAAAACCGGCTCCCCGCGAACGGCCGTATCGGGATAGACGCCCGAACGGCCCGGCGGCCGCGCGCCGATCAGGCCGCGGTCGAGATCGCGCCCGCGTCGTTGTCGACGATCACCGGCGATTCGAAATATTCGATCGAGGGTTCGGCGCCGAGGCGCTCGCGGATGCCGGCCCGCCAAGCCTCGTCGTAGAGGCGCTCGGCGTCCTCGCGCGAATCGAACAGGTAGACCCCGCCGCCGGTCCGCCCGTCCTCGGAGAGCAGATAGTATTTCCGGACCAGGCCCCGGACGCCCCGGTAGAGCGGCGCGGACGCCTCGAACGCGGCCTTCGCGGCCTCGGACGATTTCGGTTCCGGAAAGGTGAAGCGCACGATCGCGGTGACAGCCATGGTATCGGCCTCCTCGGTTCGCCATTGGGGCGCAGGATACCACCCGGTCCCGGCGGGGTCACCGCGCCGGCGCGGCGTTGGCCCTATTCGTGCGCCCTGTCGCCCAGCACCGCCTGGCGGAAGCGGGCGCGGATCGCGGCGCCGTCGCGCGGCGGCAGGACCATGGGCGCGGGGTCGGTCCCGACCTTGACCGCGGCGAACAGCGGGCCGGGCTCGCCGTGGAGCCTCGGGACCCACGAGTCCACCTCCTCCATCGTCCTGAGCGTCGCCGCGGCGGCGAAACCGGCGCCCGCCGCGACCGCCGCGAGGTCGACGCCGTGCGCGGTGTGGGTCTCCTGCATCCCGGTCTCGCCGTAGCGCTCGTTGTCGATGACGACGATGGCGAGGTTGGAGGGTCCGGAAACCGCGATGGTCGCGAGCCCGGCGAGCCCCATCAGCATCTCGCCGTCGCCGGTGATCACCAGCACCCGGCGTCCCGGCTGCGCGTTGGCGAGCCCGAGCCCGACCGTCGCCGCGCCGCCCATGCCGCCCCAGAGATAGAAATTGTTCGGGTGGTCGCCGGCGGCGGCGGCATCCCAGGTGGTGGAGCCGAGGCCGGTCACAACCAGCGTCTCGCCGCGTTCGGCAAGGATGCGCGCGACGACCTCGCGCCTGTCGAGGGCGCTCATTTGGTCCAGTCCTTGAAGCCGATCACGCGCTGGCCGATCAGCACCGCCACCGGGCGGTAGGCGTCGAAGGCGAGCCGGGCCGCGGCATGGACCGTCTCGGCCACCCGCGCCGCCTCGTCGACCTCGTGAACCAGGACGCCGGCGGCTTCGAGGGCCGGCGCCGTCGCCCGCCCCATCGGCACCTGCCACGGGTTGAACTCGCCCCACTGGCCGCGCATCGTCACCAGCATCAGGAGCGGCACCCGGCATTCCTGGACGATGCCCATCATGTTGATGCACTTGCCGACGCCGCTCGACTGCATCAGCAGCACGCCCTTGTCGCCGCCGAGCCAGGCGCCGGTCAGCGCCGCGACGCCCTCTTCCTCGCCGGTCAGGCGCACGGTCAGCATCGCGTTGTCGGCGTGGCAGCGCTCGATCAGGCGGCGGTGTCCGTTGTCGGGGACGTAGTAGACCTGGCGCACGCCCACATCGTTGAGGACGCCGAACACCGCCTCGGGCCAGTCTTCCACCGCCGTCTCCCGGCTCATGCGATCATGCCCGAGCGCCGCAGCGACGAAATCATCGAGGTGTCGAGCAGGTATCGGTAGCTGCGCTCGGGATCGGCGGCGAGCGCCCGCCAGTCGTCGAGATTGCGCGCCCGCACCT
>JAPPHW010000185.1 GCA_028820945.1 Defluviicoccus sp. | reverse complement strand
GCGCTCAGGCGGCAGCTCGGCGCGCACGTCACCCAGAAGGGTTCGCTGGTCGCGCCGGACCGGCTGCGTTTCGACATCAGCCACCACGCCCTGATCGAACGCGACGCGCTCGCCGGGATCGAGAGCGCGGTCAACCGGCAGATCCGCGTCAACACCGAGGTCGCGACCCGCCTGATGACGCCGGACGAGGCGATCGGCGCGGGCGCGATGGCGCTGTTCGGCGAGAAATACGGCGACGAGGTCCGGGTCGTCACGATGGGCGAGGACGCCGGCGAGCCCTGGTCGGTCGAGCTCTGCGGCGGCACCCATGTCGCGCGCACCGGCGACATCGGCGCCTTCAAGATCGTCGGCGAAAGCGCGGTCGCGGCCGGGGTGCGCCGCATCGAGGCGGTGGCCGGCGACGCCGCCATCGCGCATTTCGCCGAGCGGGAAGACCTGCTGATGCGCGCGGCGACCGTGCTCAAGACCGGCCCCGCGGAGCTCCCGGAGCGAATCGAGGCGCTGCTCGAGGACCGCCGCAGGCTCGAGCGCGAACTCTCCGACACGAGACGCAGGCTCGCGACCGCCGGCGAAGGAAACGCTTCCCAGCCGGCGAAACGGATCGACGGCGTGGCCTTCGCGGGCCGGCGCGTCGACGGGGTCCCGGCGAAGGAGCTGCGCGGCATGGCCGACGACCTCAAGAAGCAGATCGGATCGGGCGTCGTCGCTCTGGTCGCGGTCGGCGGCGGCAAGGCCTCGCTGGTCGTCGGCGTGACCGACGATCTCACCGACCGTTTCGATGCGGTGGCGCTGGTGCGCGAAGGCGCCGCGGCGCTCGGCGGCAAGGGCGGCGGCGGCAGGCCCGACATGGCCCAGGCGGGCGGACCCGATGCGGGCGCCGCCGAGAAGGCGCTCGAGAGCATCGAGCAGGCGCTCTCGGCGGGCGCCGGCTGACGCCCGGCGGAGCGCCGCGGGAGTGCGATGGACGCGGCAGCCCCAGCCGGACCTCCCCTGGTGCGGATGGAGGGCGTCGCCAAGACGTTCGCCAACGGCACGGTTGCGCTCGACGGCCTCACGCTCGCGATAGAGGCGGGATCCTTCACCAGCATTCTCGGCCCGTCCGGTTGCGGCAAGTCCACCGCGCTCAGGCTGATCGCCGGTCTGGGCGAGGCGACCTCGGGCACCGTCCGCCTCGCCTCCGAAACCGCCCGGCGGGACATCGGCTTCGTCTTCCAGGAGCCGACGCTGATGCCCTGGGCCTCGGTGTTCGACAACGTCTTCCTGCCGCTCCGCCTCGCCGGGCGGTCCAGACCGGAGGCACGGAAGGACGTCGACCGTGCCCTCGACCTCGTCGGGCTCGCCGGGTTCGCGGACGCCTATCCGCGCGAGCTGTCGGGCGGGATGCGGATGCGCGCCTCGATCGCGCGGGCGCTGGTGACCGGACCGCGACTCCTGCTGATGGACGAACCCTTCGCGGCGCTCGACGAGATCACCCGGTTCAAGCTCAACGACGACCTGCTCGCTTTGTGGAAGCGCGAAGGCTGGACGGTCGTCTTCGTCACCCACAGCGTGTTCGAATCGGTTTATCTCTCGAACCGGATCCTGGTCATGACTCCCCGCCCCGGACGCATCGCGGCCGACATCGCGGTCGATGCGCCCTACCCCCGCGGCGAGACGGGTTTCAGGACCGCCGATGCCTACAACCGCCATTGCCGCGAGGTCTCGGCGCGGCTCGCGGAGGCGATGGGTGGCTGAGAACGCCGGCCTCGCCCGCGCGGCCGCGCTGCACCGCGACGGGCGTCTGACCGACGCGATCGCGGCCTACCGGTCATCGCTGGCGGACGATCCGGCTAACGCCGGCATCTGGCATAATATGGGCGTGGCCCTGGCGGAAACGGACGATCCCGCCGCGGCGCTGGATGCCTTCGACCGCGCGCTGGCGCTCCGGCCCGACTACCTTCACGCTCACGCCAACCGGGGCGGGGCGCTGCAATCGCTCGGGCGTCACGCCGATGCCGCGGCCGCCTACGGCGAGGCCCTGAAGCTCGATCCCGCGCTCTACGAGATACGCCTGCGCCACGGGCTGATGCTGCTCGCGTCGGGGGACCGGGTGGGCGCGCTCCGGTCCTTTCGCGCGACCCGGGCGATCCGACGCGACCCCGCCGCGATGGGTACGGATCATCCGTCCTTCGCCCGGTCGTCGCGCGCGAAGCTCACCCATGACGCGGCGCAGTTCCGCCATCTCGCGGAAACCGGGCGGGGAGCCGAACGGTTTTCGGCCCTCGCCGCGCTCTACGACCGGGCGGCGTCGGAGATGCCCGACGGGACCGCGCCGTCGCCGCTGCCGGACGACGTCCGCGCCGAACTGGAGCCGACCTATAACCGCGCGGTCCACACCGCGGAGGCGGCCGAGACCGCGCCGGGCGCGCTTCACCCGTCCCTCGACGGCGCGGACGTGCAAGCCCGCTACCGCGCGGACACCCCGGACCTCGCCGTCATCGACGAACTGCTCGGTCCGGCGGCGCTCGACGCGCTCCACGAGCAGATGCTCGAAAGCACGATCTGGCACGACTGCGAGCATATTCCGGGCTTTCTCGCGGCCTATCTGGAGGACGGGCTCGCCTCGCCGCTGCTGCTCCAGATCGTCGACGAGCTCCGCGCGGCGCTGCCGGACATTCTGGGCCCGCACCCGCTGACCCAGGCCTGGGCTTTCAAGTGCCTGACGGGGTCCCGGGGAATCGACGTCCACGCCGATGCCGGGGCGGTCAGCCTCAATTTCTGGCTCACGCCCGACGAAGCCAATCTCGAGCCGGATGCCGGCGGGCTCACGGTCCACCGCGCCCTCCCCCCCGGGGACTGGCCGATCGCGGGCTACCGCCGCGACAGGGTCAGGATCCGCTCCTTCCTCGACCGGAACGAGGCCGGCTCCGTCACCCTGCCCTACGCCCGGAACCGCGCGGTGCTGTTCCGCTCCGACCTGTTCCACGAATCGGGCCGGGTGCGCTTCCGGCCCGGCTACGCGAACCACCGGATCAACATGACGCTGCTCTTCGGCGACAAGGGCTAATGTCCCGATCGAGAAGTTCGAGTGCATGGACGAAGTACCCCCCAACACGTCATGCCCGGACTTGTTCCGGGCATCCACGTCTTGCGGCATCGCGGTGGGGGCCAGGAGAGGACGAGGCGGCGGAGGGACGTGGATGCCCGGAACAAGTCCGGGCATGACGAGAGGCGGGGAGACCCGCACGGCCAGCCCGAAATCGCCTGAACTTCTTGATCGGCACACCGGCCGTGCTCGAGGATTGTTCCAAATTTGGGATTTTTCTTTATTTTGAAACAAAGCTGATTTAGATTGCCGGCTCTTCCACCACGGAACCCCGGCGATGCAGGATCTCACCGCATCCGACAAGTACACCGCCGCGCCGGTGCGGCTCGGCGAACCGGACCCCTACCCCGACCGGGTCGCGGGCGAGTTCGTCTGCCGCGTGGTCTCGAACGACATGGTGAACGAATCCAACCGGTTGCTTGTGCTCGATGCGCCGGAGCGCGCGCTTCGAGCCCAGGCGGGCCAGTTCTTTCACCTCCTCTGCCCCACCCCGGACGGGGCGGAGGTGTGGATGCGGCGGCCGATGAGCATCTACCGGATCGACAAGCCGGGCGGGCGGCTCGAGTTCCTCTACAAGGGCGAGGGGCGCGGCACGCTCGGCATGTCGATGCTGGAGCCCGGCGGCGAGTTCAACATCGCGGGCCCGCTCGGCATCGGCTTCAGCCTGGAGCCCGGCTGGAAGAACATCGTCGT